>JAFWRA010000157.1 GCA_017508895.1 Bacteroidales bacterium | reverse complement strand
GACATTCTTTTCATACCTTTGCAGGCATGAAAGCCAAGTTTCTCATCATAGGATACTTGTTGTTGGCCATAGCCTCTTGCACTTCAAAGGTGAAGGTCGTTGAGCCTGTCGAAACGCCGTCATCAGAATTGTGCGCCATCGACAGCCTGATGTGGCGGCAGCCCGACAGTGCTTTGGCGCATCTGCAGCGGTTTGTGGCAAGCCCAGCGGCCGACAGCCTCGATGCTTTTAATGGGCATTACTGCCAGCTGCTGATCTCGGAATTGCTGTATAAGAACGATTGGGGGCAAAGCAACCGTGGGGAGCTGCTTAAGGCGGTGGGTTATTTCGATTCAATTGTGGATTTGCATGGAGCGAACATACAGAAAAGGAATGCATTTTTAGATGCCCGCGGCCATTATATTAATGGTGTGGGGTATTACGAGCGCGATAGCGTGGTGGAGGCCTGCAAGGAATACCTGAAGGCATTGGAGGTGATGGAGGAACATTTTGAAGAAAAGGAACGGGTAGGGAATATGGCGAAGTTTATGGCCTTAACCCATGGACGTCTTGGTGAAATGTTTGAGGAACAATTGTTGGCCGAACCAGCCATTGCTTGTTATAAACAAGCATTGTTTTATTGCCGACGAGAGCCAACATCTAAATATGGAATACCTGTTTTGCTATATCATTTGGGGATACAATATGACATTGTTGACCAAAAAGACAGCGCTGCTTTCTATTATGATGAAGCATTAGCGAACATGCCTGATTTTGACAATCTCCATTATAGAGACCTCATGTCGAATAAAGCCATATTTGCCTTTTATAACTTGGACTATAGTTCGGATTCCGTTATTAATATTCTAAAACACTTGGTCACACTCTCGGCAGATGAAGAGGAAAGAACAACCAGATTATTGACCCTTGGCCATATATTATTTGAAGACAAGCAGTATGATTCTTCACGGGTGTATTTGGAAACCGTATTTGAACAACAAGAAGACATTACATCCAAGATGATAGCTGCGGAGAGATTAAGTAGCATATACCAAATGGAAGGGGATTCCATAAAAGCCCAAAAATATGCTTCGTTTCTCGTTGGCTTAACGATGTCGGAAATTGAAAAGAAAACAGAAGCATCGAAAGAGAATGAAATGTTCAAAGACTATTTGGCTCAAAAACAAAAGAAGCAGGCCGTAATTGAACGAGAAAAAGCCGTGAAGAGAGCCTTGTTGATAATCATTCCCATAGCCGCTGTAGTTGCTTTGGTTGTCTTCATTGATGCAAAACGCAGAAACAAGAAGCAGCTGAAGGAGCAACAAGCGGAAGCGAAAAAGCTGTTGGAAGAAAAGGACAAGCAGCACGCAGAAGTCCTTGAAGCCGAGCGACAAACCCACCGGATGGAGCAAGCCGCCATAGCGGGCCGGCTGAAACGGAGCAACCAGGAACTGCGAGAACTGAAGGGCCAGATCAAACACTTGGATGATTTGGCTGCAAAAACCGAAGCGGCCGCCTCGTTCAATGAAGAACCTATATGCCGCCTCATCATGGAGCGGGTGAACGAAGGGCAGTTTAAGGCGAAAATAGATTGTGAGCTCTATAAGTCATACGCTTTGGACAAGCAGCAGCTATTGGACTTGCGTGTGGCTGCCGACCTTCACTTTAGCAAGTTAACGCTCCGTCTCAGGAAGACATACCCAAAACTCACCAATATTGATATTGACTATTGCTGCCTCTATCTGCTCAACCTGACCCACGCCGATGTTTCCGCGTTGATGCAACGCGCCTATAACACCGTGGTTGAGCGCGACAGCAAAATCCAGAAGATATTGGGCAGCGAAAAACCGCTTCCCGTTATCTTGATGGATATAGCTCATAATCCATCATCTACTTGATTGGCAAGATATTAAACAAAAATACCGAACCTTTCCGAACCATCATTTTCTTGCAAGGTTTTTAGAGCCCCAGTACTTTTACATCGTGATTTTAAATCTAATACTGTTGTCAGTACGGTTTCTTTGAAAAAAACACGAACACACCCAAGGTGGTTACAAAATATTGTTTATTTTTGTAGAAAAAAATAAAGCATATGAGAAAACACATATTTTCATGGCTCTTGGTCCTTGCGACAATCTATGCTCAAGCACAAGAAGTGAGCATGGGATTTATCCCATCCTATCATCCAAGTTATCCTGTCTTCAATATTGTGAACGCCGTGCAGCAACACAATGGCGACATTGTTAGCAACGTATTGGTGGCCAATGTCGAAGGCAATAATGCCGTTGTCGTAGGAAACAATTTCTATAAAGCGTCACCCGTTGCGTTGCAATATACCGACTCGTTGTTTATCGCCAACAGCAATCCACCCTTCTATATGCTTGCCCGGAACCCCCTCGGCGATGGAAACCTTCGTGTCAACGTCGAATCCGACGCCAATAACGGCACCGCCGTGCGCATTTCGCACTTTCCTAACTACGACCTCAACATTAACCCTGCCGAGGATGTCGTAGTACAACTCTGCGACACGTTCGCCCTTGGCTATTCCAACAGCATCTTGATGGATAGACGGAACGATTTGATCCTGAAATACTACACCGAAAACCTTGACAGCAGTTATACTTGCCACATATCCCGTGTTGGCCTTGACGGCACGCTGAAACATAACACCGTGTTGCCCCAAACCCAGAATTTCCTGACAACCATGGGCGAGTTCGATTCACAACCTAGTAGTTATTTCCAATGGACTTCAAATGAAGACGGGAATCTTATGCTCTATGTCATCGACTCGCTGTTTAATGTGACTAACTATCTTGTTGTTAATAGAATACTGGAAGACAATATCTATGAATTTGATTCTACCTATATTCAAGTTAGGGAGGAGTTCTGGTTCGGCAATTCCAACAGTCTTGGCACTTTCGTCATCTCTGATGAAGGCGATTTGCTGGTCGCTGCGCCATATACTAGAGACTCTGCATTCGTATATGACAATCGTGAAACGGGTTTGGCTGTAGCTCGTTACGACCTTCGCACCATGCAACAGAAGGCCTTGATTCATTTCAACGATCAACCTGGACCATCAACAGAAGCGCGTTGCTTGGGTTTCCAAAAGGCTTCCAATGGCGACATATATATTGTATTTAGGGAAACCACGCCATACAACAAGCCAACCATGACGGCGGCAAAGTTAGACCGGAACTTGAATCTGATCTGGAGACGCTATTGTTATGAACAATCCTACGGCTACGACCCCAGTACGAGTGTGTATTCTAGCATATTGAACGATGATGATGGCAGTGAGATAGGCATGTTCATCGTAGGCTATGCAATTAACCTCAATCAAGCTGGTGTTGGTATTTTTCATTTCTTTGTATCTGATGACGGCTATGACGAAATCCATGAAGGTGAAACCTTCATCCGCCCCTACGCCTTCTACCCCAACCCCGTGCAAGACTGGCTCCACCTGCAGTACTCGCCCGACGTACAGCCCGCCTGCATCGAACTCTTCGACCTGCAAGGGCGACTTGTGAGCAAACAAAGCCAAGGCTTGGATAACATAGAGCTGCATGGCCTCGCCCCAGGGCAATACGTGATGAAGGTCACGATGGAGGATGGGAAGACATTTACCGACAAGGTGGTAAAGGAATAGAGATTCCCTTTCGCTTCGCATGGGAAATCTAAAGAAGGGAAACAGTGGAAAGATG
>JAFWRA010000156.1 GCA_017508895.1 Bacteroidales bacterium | reverse complement strand
TGCCCTATTCTTCTTCCAATGAAACTTATGGTGTTTCTTTCATTGCTCTTGACTTGTCTTTACAACGACAAAAGAGGGTTTGTCAAAACGCCCTTCCTAAAGTATTGTTTCTATGCCTTTTATCCTGTCCACATGTTGGTGATTTATTTTCTAGCCAGATAACCCTCCCAAACCCGATATATTTCTTATTTTTGCTACCTAAAGACAACTAATAATGGCCAGAATTAATGTTTACGAACGGTATTATGTCGCCAAAGCCGAATTCAACGACGTATCACGTCATGGCGCCTTGGTGATGCTTATTGCCACTTCTGAGGAAGGCAACATCCGCTATGAGGCGGCTGTGACCTTTTTCCCGCATCGCGATGAAGAGGACTATGCCGTATCCTACGATGCCTATTTCAGCAAGGTGGTTTATGAAGCCAAAGGCCGTCGTTCGAAGAAGAGGGAAGAGGCATTGCTGCAAGAGTTTCAGCAACATATTGACGAACTTGCACAAGGAATCCAAGGGGCTGTCCTTTGGGAAAAGCCTCTGAAAGAGGAAAGAAGAGGATAAAACCTCTTGCTAGTTCTTATCCTGCCAAGTGGAAGTGAATAGTTTGGGCGTGATGGTCATCATGAGCCAAGCCCAATGCAGTTGCCGTTTTTCTGATACTTTATTGAGTAGTTCCATCGTTTCGCTGCCTTTCATAAAGGTGTAGCCTGCCGAAACAGATACGGCCTTGTTGAAAGCATACGAGCTGGCCAATTCAACTGAGTGACCTAAGGTTTTTGTATTCACATAATCAAGATCGGTTGCAATAGCATAATAATGGTATGCAGCATTGATGCTTAGGCCATTAACTGGTTTAATGTTACCTCCGAAATAAAGATTCTGAAGTCCGGGGGTGAACCCACCAACGTAATTACTCAGATAAAAGAAATCCATTGCTCCGTAAAACTCGTGGTGTGAGCCAAAAATGGCGTTGAAGCCTCTTGCTTTATCGTGAAACACAAGGCCAATGCCACCATCAGGCGGAACATTGAAGTACTTGTCGCCGCTCAAATAGTCGTAGCCAGCAAAAAGATTGTAGTTCTCACTGGGCTTCACATTGAGTTTAGCGCTGGCCATAAAGGCATCGATGTTCATTCCGTGTTCTTCCTTGCCCATTTGATAGTAGAAAGCCCCTTCAAGTGACCAGTATTTAGGACGGAAAGACATATAGGTGCCCACCAACTGCTGGTAATAGGTGATGGGGTGCTCTTGATCGGTATTTTGCATCCCAATGTTCATGCCTAATAACGAAATGCCAAACGATTTCTTGGGTGTATCATAGTGATACCAAAGCGTTTGCATGGTTTTGTAGGGCTGTAGTCCACCTGAATAGTAGATAATACCATTATCAATGTTTTCCGCGTTTTGGTTGTAGGCTGCAAGCAGGTGTACTTTATGGCTTTCACCATCATAGCCCAGCTTTAACACATCGTGGGTGGGGGCAGTCATGGTCCAATCGTCGTTGCCGATAATACGTCCGTCATCGTAAGTGAGTTCCTGGCGACCAATTTTCACGAATAGGCCTTTCTTTGACTGCATTTTCGCCCATCCTTCATACAAAACAACTCCAGCACTGCCTTGGCCCCAAACGCCTGTATATTGAGGAGTCAGCCTCACATTGAGCCATGAACGCTGATAGTCTGCTATGATGCGATATCTACCCAAGGCAAAATGTGAGACGCGTTCACTGTCAAGGCTGTCGGCTTTGAAGCCACCTGCACGCAACTCACCACGTGTCATCAATTGGGCATCCAGATTGAAAACATTGTCGGCTTCCTGTGCTTTCAATCCAAATGAACACAGCAAGGCCAAAACCAAGCAATACAATTGTGTAAATTGGTTGAAATAGTGTTTCATAAGTTGTTAGTTTTAAATATTTTGCGTGCAATAATAATCCATCATTTACCGACGCAAAAACGTGAGAAGATAGAGCCTAATACCTCGTCTGTGGTAATCTCGCCAGTGATGCTTCCAAGGTAATGCAATGCTTGACGCAAGTCTTGTGATATCAAGTCGGTAGGGATGTTCAATTCAAGTCCTTGTTGAACTTGTTTCAAGCTCTCTGAAGCATGCAACAAAGCCTCATAATGCCGCACATTCGTCACTAAAGTGGCATCAGGATAGGAGAGAGGCTGGTAGTGTTTCAAGGTATTATAGAGATCGTTCAATCCAAAACGACTTTTTGCAGAGAGACAGATGACCAAGATGTCATCGTCGTCTAAATCTTGACGAAGTAAACCCAGAAGTGCTTCGCCTTGATCATCCAATGTGTCCACCTTATTGATACAAAGGATGAGTTGTTGGTGCTCGAGGTCAACCTTGGAAAGGATCTCTTTTGCAGCAGAAAGCGTTGATTCATAGTCTTTTGTTGCATCCAACATGCCTATAACAACCGTGGCTTCCTGGATTTTCCTATAAGAGCGCTCAATACCGATTTTCTCAATGGTTTCATCGGTGTTGCGCAGTCCAGCCGTATCGATGAAGCGATAGAGTATCCCATTGATATTCAAGGTTTCCTCGATAGTATCGCGTGTTGTACCGGCAATGTCGCTCACAATAGCGCGGTCTTCACCCAAAAGGGCATTCAACAACGTACTTTTCCCTGTGTTGGTTCGGCCCACAATGGCCACTGGGATACCGTTTTTTATGGCATTGCCGAGACGGAAAGAGTCTTTCAATTTGTCAACATGCGCTAAGGTTTCATGCAGCAAGGCCTTCAGTTGGCTGCGGTCAGCAAACTCGACATCTTCTTCTGAGAAGTCTAATTCAAGTTCTATTAATGAAGTCATTTCCAATAATTTGGAACGCATCATTTGAAGTTCTTTAGAAAATCCGCCTTTGAGTTGGTTGACGGCCACACGGTGGGCGGCTTCGCTCTCCGATTCGATGAGGTCGGCGATGGCTTCGGCTTGGGCAAGGTCAAACTTGCGGTTGACAAAGGCTCGGCGGGTGAACTCACCGGCTTCAGCCATACGACAGCCTTGGGCGATCAACACCTGAAGGAGGCGTTGCTGCACATACACTGAGCCATGCACACTGATTTCGGCCGAGTCTTCACCTGTGAAAGAGTGGGGGCTTTTGAAAAACGTCACCAACACCTCATCGAGCATTTCACCTTTATATATAATATGCCCGTAAAAAGCCTTGTGCGAGATGATGTCTTCAATAGGCATTGTCTTGCCATTGCGCTGAAACACAGAGGTTACTGCAGCAAAAGCATGGCTACCTGAGACACGAATCACGGCTATGGCGCCCATGCCATGGGGCGTGGAAATGGCGCAAATAGTGTCGTTATCAAAAGCCCGATTTAACATAATATCAGAAGGGGAGATCGTCTACACTGTCTTCGCTAGGGGCATAGAACTCCTGTGTGGGAGCAGCAGCAGGCGGAGTTTGATGCATTGCAGGCTGCTGGGCAGGTTGTGCAGGTGCTGCAGCAGGGGCAGTAGCGACGCCAACGGGATCGAAACGCCACACACGGACGTCCGTGTACCATTTGCCGTTGAATTCACGCGACGACAAATCGATCTGTGCCTTAATGGCTTGTCCAGGCGCAAATTTCTGGATCTCGTCAATCTGGTTCGACCAGCAGGTTAAGCAGACAGTCTTGGGAAACTGTTCTTCAGTTTCGATAATAAGGTCTTGTTTACGCCAAGGTCCGCGGGCGCTGGTTCCTTCGGTCAGAGCACCGAGTCTGACCACTTTTCCGGTAATTTCCATATTAGGTGGGGGTTTTAATTAGTTATTATTAAATGATTTAATTGATGTCTTTCTTTAAAATTCCAAAAATGCAAATATAGTCATCATTTTGGTTTTGACAAGTGGAAAATTGCTCAAAACAGCCATTTTTCAGCTCTTTTTTGTTTTTGGCTCTTTCGGAAAATAATCAACATTATGTTAAATAGTAATTGTAAAACCATCCCCCAACATGGTAAATAATATGAACATGATCAGAAGATATTCATCGCAATAACTGCACAAGCCTCGGCATCGGCAACGGCATTATGATGGTTTTTCGCTAAGTCATAGCCG
>JAFWRA010000155.1 GCA_017508895.1 Bacteroidales bacterium | reverse complement strand
GCCAAGGGCTACAACGTCCTGATGATGGACGGCATCCTCGACCCGCACTTCATCAGCGCCTACGAGCAGAAGGAAGGCGAGAAAGGCGACGACAACCGCGCGATGTTTGCCCGCGTGGACTCCAACACCATCGACAAACTCATCGTGAAGGACGACAAGGAAGCCGCCTCTGGCCTCGACGACAAGCAGAAGGAAACCCTGAAAGCCGCCTTCGAAAAGGTCATCGACAAGGTGAAGTTCAATGTGGAGTTCAGCAACGAAGGTGCAGAAGCCGCGCCCGTGGAGGTCACCCAAAACGAGTGGATGCGCCGAATGAAGGAGATGGAGCAGATGGGCGGCGGTCCCATGTCGTTCTACGGCTCGATGCCTGACAGCTACACGTTGATGCTCAACACGAACAGCCCCGTCATCACTGGCCTCTTGGACAAGGACGAAGCCGCACAGGAAGCCACGATTCGTCAGATTTACGACCTCGCTTTACTTTCGAAGAACTTATTGAAGGGCAAGGATTTGAGCGAGTTTGTAAAGAGGAATATGGAGAAATTATAATCAAGAATTGGAGAATTTAGAGAAATCCCCGCAACGCCATTTGGTGTGAACTGAACCCCGAAAGTTGGACAAAAAACTTTCGGGGTTTTATTATGCGAAAAAAACACGATTACGAAGCTCGATTGAAGTACATGAAGATGCTAGAGGAAGGCTACAGCATCCACTTCATAAGCAGAGCGTACGGTATTGACCATAGGATTTTGTCCACATTGTGGAGTCGGTACCAAGAAGAAGGACCAGTCGCATTGGCCAAGAAGAAGAACTGCGCTCTTACAGTGGCGGAAAAGTTGTCGGTGATATGCGAATACAAGGAAAAACGCCTATCTTTGCCAGACATTATGTTAAGCCATGGAGTGAGTCGGAGTGCAATAGAAGGATGGTGCCGGCGTTATGCGGCTGGCGGAGAGGAGGCACTGGTTGACAAGCCCAGGGGAAGACCGAGAAAAGACATGGGAAGACCGAAGAAAAAGAAGCCGGAGGAGATGACGGAGCTGGAGCGGCTCCGTTACGAGAACGAGCGCCTGCGCGCGGAGAATGCACTGCTAAAAAAAGTGAAAGCCTTGGTCGAAGAAAGGGAAGCCCGTCTCAAAGGGACTGGGCGGAAGCCATCCAAGGACTGAGGCGGGACCATGATGTCGGGACGCTGCTCGACATCAAGGGGATGGCTCGTTCCACATTCTACTACCACGCCAAAAGGTTGCACGACTCGGACGGATACGATGCCGTCAGGAAACGGATAGTGGAGATCTATGAGGCGAACTGCGGAAGGTACGGCTACCGTCGCGTCACTGCACAACTGCACAATGAGGGAATTGGAATCAACCACAAGACTGTGCAGAAACTGATGGGGCAGATGGAACTCAAAGCGAAACGGAGGAGGCAGAAGTACCGTTCGTACAAAGGCGAAGTCGGCAGGGTGGCACCAAACATACTCAACAGGGACTTCTCCGCCACAAGACCGAACCAGAAGTGGGCCACTGATGTCACGCAAGTCAACATCAAGGGCGACAAACTGTACTTGTCGCCCATCTTGGACATGTTCAACGGGGAGATTGTTTCGTATACAATCTCCAAAACGCCAGACTTGAGCATGGCAACAAGAATGCTTGCCAAGGCCTTCCATGTCTGGAACGACCTCAATGGATTAATCCTGCATTCCGACCAGGGTTGGCACTACCAGCATCTCAGGTATCAGACCTTGCTCAAGGAAAAGGGCATCATACAAAGCATGTCACGCAAGGGCAATTGTCTTGACAACGCCATGATGGAGAACTTTTTCGGCCTCATGAAGAATGAATTGCTATATTTGCACGACTGGAACTCCGTGCAAGAGTTCGAACAAGCACTGATGAACTACATCCATTACTATAACAACCAAAGAATTAAGTTGAGACTAAAAGGAAAGAGCCCGGTACAATACCGAACTCTTTACCTAAACAATTAATGTTTAACCGTCCAACTTCTGGGGGTCACATCAAATTATCCGGTTCCTCGCAGTCAGGGGCAAGCTCCACAGTGATGTCATCAACTATCACATATTTATTGTCATTAGTGGCAGCTTCCATCTTTAGGGCGATATAGTTGCCCGTCACGTTAGTGAATTTCACTTTGAATTTGGTTTTGTCTATGGTAAGGTTGTTGCCAGTGGTGCCAATTGGCACAAAAGTGCTGGCATCCCAAGGATTGGTCATCACACCCACAATGATGTTTGAATCCGGGCGGTTACTATAGCGAAGTCGAGCTGTGAACGTGATTCTCTTGCCATTAAGGTCTTCCATAGGTGGCAGGATAGCATACTGGTCTTGTGGGTCAGTTAAATAATAGGAAACGAAATACAAGTAATAATCGTTATTCATGTATGTGGTAACCGAAGGACAGCCTTTGTAATCGTTATTCGTGGTAGTGTTGATGTAGCTCCAGCATTGGGGCAGGTTATTGGTGGGGAAAGTTGTCGAGTAACCGCTGGTATAACTATCGAAATCTTCACTCCACGGGAAGTCGGAAATGGCTTCACATAAGGTCGTGAAACCGATAGGGTCACTATAGGGACTAATGCTGTTGGGGTTATTATTGTCGCAGTAAGCAGCAACGCGCACCTGATAGTCGGTATTAGGTTCGAGACCTGTCAGTGTGAAGGGATTCGTCGTCACTTGGGAAGTAAAGGGAGTCCAAGTCGTTTCGGTTTCCTTCTTATACTGTATCTTCCAAGCCGTTTCTCCACCGCCCGGAGTCCAACTCAGGTCGACGGAATTGGAAGTGTTGCTGTGTTCGACCATGGCCAAGTTGCTTGGCGCGTCGCAGTTCGGAATTGTCTCTACGATTATGTCGTCAATCAAAACACCACAAAAATAAGTTGTGCTACTATTTGGCGCTGACATCTTGAAAGCAATGTAGCCACCGCTACCGCTATAACCACTGAATGGAACAATGTACTTCTCGTAATCTTCCGAAGTAAGATTGATGGTTTCCACTTCGGTGAATGTGGAAGCATTGGTTGGGTCTGTCATCACGCCCACAATAATAATGCCGTCATATGAGGAAATATAACGACGTGCATAAAACTGGATTCTCAATTCACTCACATTCTCCATGACAGGTAAGATGGCATACTGATCCCTTGGGGAATAAGAATAACGATAAGAATAGAATCTCAGATGGTTATTACCCGAATGAGAATAACTACTCTGATTGAAAATCAAGGGATAGCCTTTGTATCCGTTTTCTGTGGTTGTATTGATGTAGTTCCAGCATTGAGGAAGATTGTTGACGCCAGTTGATGTGGTTCCCGCATAACTATCGAGGTCATCCTCCATAGGCAATTCAACATAGTCGCATGCCGTCGTGAAACTGATTTCGGTCGTTACGCTTTCGTTTTCGCCATAGAGGGCTTTAATGCGAAAGTCGTAGTCAGTCGTAGCATACAAACCGTTAATTGTTAACGAAGTGGAAGTTTCATCCAAGCTCGTCCAATCGGTTGACCAAGCATCAGTTGAGGTTTTGTATTGGTATTGGTAGCCAGTAACATTGTCGCTGGGGCTTGTCCATGTGAAACTGACGCTATTGGGGGTAATGCTGCTTATTACTGGTTTCACTCTCGGATAGGCCGTGGGGATATAGGTGAATGTAGTTTTGGGGAGAAAGTTCCGTTGGATAAAAGTCCCGTTTTCTAGAGATCCCCCAAGTGAGGCACCAGTAGCTGTGACACCGTACCAATAGATTTCAGATCCATGACTACCTATTGTTGTCTGATTGAAACCCACCAAAAGGTCGCCGCCTGTGTATGAAAAAGGCATGTCAAACACAACCGCCATCTCGTTGCTGGCGATGGAGAGGTTGCCTTCATACACCTGAGTCATACCCATCCAATCCTGAAGAGTTGACAAGGTGGTTTCGTTTGTTTCTACCAAATAAACTTTGAACGAGGCATTGCCCCAGCTGGCCGATGCAGTTGAAGAATGGAAAGTCATCTTGGTAATTTGGCCGTTGGCCATGTCGGCGAGGCTCGTTGCCGGAATGATAAACTGGCTACTTATCAGCTTCCAATCAACAAAATAAGCATAAACAGGAACATATTGGTTCACGGTAGTTCCCGAGTTCACTGTGAGCTGCATGGTGTTGAATTCATTAATATTGCCCGTCTCAAAATTGGGAGTGGCAACTGAACTATTTTGCGCATTTGCGAACCAAGGCGCAAAAAGTGTCATCATCAGAAGGAGAAGAAACGTCTCACTCCACCCTTTATTTTTTTTGTAAATACTTCATTTTTAACTAATTTAATATTAATACTATAGATTTTTACCTTACAAAGATACAATTATTATCCAAATGATACAAAAAAGTTAAAAAAAACAGAAAAACAAACATGCGAATATGTACCGAAAAAAGTCCTATCTTTGCAACCCAATGGAAAAAGAGCAGCACCTTATTATATTAATGCAACAGCACGGCATCCGCCCCACAGCTAACCGTATTATCGTGGCAAAGACCTTGGCTGAAGCATGCCGTCCCCTCACGATGGGCGAGCTTGATGACCACATTGGCAGCATTGACAAGTCGAGTATCTTCCGCACCTTGACAGTTTTCAAAGAGCAACACCTCGTCCATGTTCTTGAAGACAGCGAAGGCACTCGCTATGAACTTTGTCACAGCCACGACCATACCATCAACAACGACATGCATGTACATTTCCACTGCGAAAGCTGCGGCGCCACCCTTTGTCTCGAAGACCTCCCTATCCCAAAAATGCATCTTCCTAAAGGATTCGAGATGCAAAGCGCCAGCTTCATTATCAACGGATACTGCCCAAAATGCAAAAAATAATAGTCCTGCCACCTCTTCATATTTGTTTTTTATCTATTTTTGAGGCCTAAAACACAACGACAAAATCATATCATCATGAAGAAGCAACTTTTAACCTTATTCTGCGTGTGTCTTTGCAGCATAGTCATCGCGCAAGAAACCAAAGTGACCAAGTTTGAAATGAACGAGGGCGACACCGTTGTTTGGAAATCTTTTGAGACATCAGGCAGAATCAAATACGATGTTTTGGATTCAAAATTTATTGAATATCAAATTCTTGGATTAGGCAACGAAATCCAAGTCATTGCCAAAAGCAAAGGCACATCCGTCATCACTGCCATTTCAGGTGAGGCCCAATCGCAAGCCATGTTCATGATAAAAGGGCCTGAAGTGGAATCACCAGTAGTCGTCATTCCCGAAAAACCTGCCACGCAGCCTTTCACTTCTACCTACAGTTTCAATCCGCCTGCCGACAACTTCTTCATTACAGTCACTAACCCCGTCAGTGAGTGTCGTGAGACTTTCGTCAAGATTGGCAATAAAGAGGCCTACAACGACGGACGCGAAATCGACCGTTTCTGGGACATTAAGAATGGCGAGAATTGGTATTACCGCCCCGAAGCACAAGGCTGGACCGACGATGTGGACTGGGAGTTTGAACCATTGGGCAAGAGTTTCTTCCCGCTTGACTCCTTCGACAACGAGGTTGACAAGAGCAACCTGTCAAAATATTACGTCGGCATGGAAAGAGTGCTTGACGTGAACTGCTGGCACTTTTTCGTCGACAATGAGGATGGAGTGACTCAATATTGGGTTGACCCTGCCAACGGATGCACACTGAAACGCCAAGTCAACAGCGAGACTCCGCGCGAAGTCACAGTGTATGACCTCAAGTACACAAAACTGACTTTCGGCCCCTACTTCAAGAAAGGACTGCATGACACAAGGAGATAAATGAGAAATTTTGGATTTTGAATTTTTAAATCTTTAATCAACAAATACACAAAACACAAATGGAGAACATCGAATTAAAGAAGACCCCTTACAATCAGATTCATCACGACTTAGGTGCCAAGATGGCTGAGTTTGCAGGTTATGACATGCCGATTCAATACACCGGCCTCGTCGAAGAACACAACAACGTCCGTAACAACGTCGGCGTGTTCGACGTGTCGCACATGGGTGAGTTCCGCGCCAAAGGACCTATGGCTAAACAGTTTATGCAATACTGCACTGTCAACGACGTGGCCGCTTTGAACGACGGCAAGGTGCAATACACCTGCCTGCCCAACGGCAAGGGAGGCATCGTTGACGACATGCTTGTTTACCGCATCGCCGACGACCATTACTTCATGGTGCCCAACGCCGCCAACATCGACAAGGACTGGGCTTGGATGAGCCAAATCGCCGAAAAGTTTGGCATGACCCTTGGCGAAGACTTCAAGAACGAGAGCGAAGAATGGGCACAGCTGGCCGTGCAAGGCCCCAACGCCCTGAAAGCCATGCAAAAGCTCACCAAGGCCAACGTAGTTGACATGGAATACTACACCTTCCAAATCATCAACTTCGCTGGTGTCGACAACATCATCTTCTCGACTACTGGTTACACCGGCTCGGGGGGCTGCGAGATCTACATCCCCGTCACTTATGCCAAACAAGTTTGGGACGCTGTGTTTGAGGCTGGCAAGGAGTTCGGTATCATGCCTGCCGGCTTGGGCTGCCGCGACACCCTCCGTCTTGAAAAGGGCTTCTGCCTCTATGGTCACGAAATCGACGACACCATCAGCCCCATCGAGGCTGGTTTGGGTTGGATTACCAAGTTCGTCGACGGCAATGACTTCCTCAACCGCGAAATCTTCGCCGCTCAGAAAGCCAATGGCGTGAACCAAAAGATCGTGGGCTTCGAAATGATTGACCGTGGCATTCCGCGTAACGGTTATGAAGTGTGCGATGCCGAGGGCAACTGCATCGGTATGGTGCGCTCGGGCAGCCCGTCACCTTCGACTGGCAAGAACATCGGCACCGCTTTGGTGAAGAAGGCTTTCAGCAAGAAAGACACTGAAATCTTCATCAAGATTCGCAACAAGCTCATCAAGGCTGTTGTCGTGAAGATGCCGTTCCTTCCTTAATCGTCAAGTTTTTCTATCAAATTCTCTTTTATCAAGATTTTATAGAATTTGAGAAGACAATCCCGTTCACTGTTCGTGAGCGGGATTTTTGTATTGGGAATGGTAGGTGTTCTGCCAAAATTTCCGACCTTTGCAGCGGAACAATTCTTGATAATCACCTCGGCATGGAAGATAAACAAGAGCGAAAGAAGTTTTTAGGCAGCCTTATCATCCCACTTCTCATCGTGGTATTGATGTGGTTGGTGAAAATCATTGAGGTGTCGTTTGGTATTGATTTGAGGCGTTACGGCGTAGTGCCACACACCGCAAAAGGTCTTCTCGGCATCCTCACTTTGCCCTTTCTGCACGGCAGTTGGGAGCATCTGTTTTCCAACACCGTCCCCATCCTCGTGCTCGGCACGGCTTTGTACTACTGCTACCCCACCCTCGCCAATCGCGTGTTACTCATCACCTATTTAGCCAGCGGACTGCTCACATGGTGCATCGGCAACCCTGACACGACTCACATTGGGGCAAGTGCGCTCGTTTATGGACTTAACCTCTTCCTCATCACGAGCGGCTTCATCCGAGGCAACCGTATGCTCATTGTCATCGCGCTCATCATGGTTTTCCTTTACGGCAGTTTCATCTGGGGCATGATTCCGTCATTGGCCATCCCGCAAAACATCTCGTGGGAAGGTCACCTCAGCGGTGCCATGATTGGCGTTTTGTTAGCCTTTTTCCTACGGAAAGAAGGTCCTCAAAAAGAGGTTTATCATTGGGAGGAAGAGGACTCTTCGACAGATTTAGCAGCCGAAGAAGAGACAGAAAATGGGGAAAAGCCCTATTGGGATGTACCTACGCCCAGTAATGACGAACTAACTGTTCGTTACCGTTTCAGACATTAGGGGTTCTCTATAGCAAGATACTCCAGCACTTGGTCTGCAATGTTCTTTTGGCCCTCGACATCAGGATGCCATAAATTCTTATGGACATCAACTAAATCTATGCAATCTACATCGTAATGGTTAGCAACACGATGTGTCGAGTTGATGTATTCCATTCGTATTTCTTCATCGATTGCACCTGGACAAGGATCAGTTTCAAGGACAAAATACAGCTTGGAACGAGGATAAAGACGTTTCAGCTTATCGAACAGAAAAGCTAATGCTGGACGATAGGAACGAAGTTGTTCTTCGTTCCAGCCAGAATACACAAAATCGCCAAAAGGAGCTCCGTACCACACATCATTAACGCCACCAAGAATGAAAATCACATCAGGTCGACCCAAATTGTCCATACGATGAATAAAAGATGCGGGCACATAGTAATCCATTAAACCATAGTTGCAAATCATTGCACCAGAGAAAGAATTGTTCCGATCGAGCAACCAGCCTGTTGAAACTGCCACTTGCGACCACCACATCTGCTCTACTTCTGTCACGCCAATGTCTGCAAAATGGTATACATCGTTAGTATCAGGATATACAGAGCCTTCCAGGGATGAATAGCTGTCACCTAAAACCGAAAAACGTATTGGCTCTTGATGCTTCACACAAGCAGACATGAAAGCAGCCACAGCAACAAACAACAATAACTTTTTCATATTCATTCAATTACAATCATTTCTGTCCTACGGTTCAATGCACGGTGCTCCTCGGTATCGTTAGGTGCAACTGGTTTCGAAGCGCCATAACCATTAGCCGTTAAGCGATTGGCATCAATACCTTTTGCAATCAACGCATTGCGAACAGATTCGGCACGTTCGGTGGATAACTTCAAATTGTAATTCTCACCACCCACATTGTCAGTATGTCCTGCCAACTCAACTCTTAATTCAAGATTGTGTTGCAGGAACTCTGCTAGAATCTGGATGCCCGTTTGTGAGTCTTCGGTCAATGCTGAACTATTGTATTCAAACTGAATATTTTGCAAAACTACAGCATCGCCTGGTGACAGCTCTACCACATCTACAGTCGAGAGGTAATTGGCCGAATCAGAACGAATCTCTTCGGGCAACTCAAAGGTATAGATGTCGTAACCGCCATGCCCACCCTCACGTTGGGAAGAAATAAAAGCCGTTTTGCCGTCAGCCGCCACAAAAAAGTTGATTTCGTCGCCTTGCGTGTTGATGGGGAAACCCAAATTGACAGGTTGTTGCCACTTTCCGTCCTCTCCCCTACGGCTCATGAACAAATCAAAACCGCCCATGCCAAGGTGTGTGTCAGAGGAGAAATAAAGCGTGTGTCCATCAGGATGTAAGAAAGGAGCCATTTCCGTGCCTTTCGTATTGATGGGTTCGCCCAAATTCTGAGGCTCTCCCCATGTGCCATCGGCATTGCGAATACTGCGAAAGATATCGGCGTTACCCGAGCGGCGCGAAACAAAAAAGAGTTCCTTGCCATCGCTGCTCACACAAGGCTGCGACTCCCAACTTCTTGTATTGATGCTTTCCGACAATCGATTTGGCTTCGACCATTGTTCACCCGTCCATTCCGAAACAAAAAGGTCACAACCGCTGTCGCGCTGCCAGCTGCAACCCGTCAGATAGAGTTTCTTGCCATCGGCTGAGATGAAAGCCGCACCTGGATCAACGTCCTCAGGAAAATCGGCAAAAGTAAGCAGTCGAGGTTCCAGCCAAGCACCGTCTTCAAAATATGAAACAAATAACGACTCTTTCTGATAGCCGTTATCAGACGGCATCTTGCGTGTGAAAAGCAGTTGAGAACCATCAAACGAAAGCATATTCACATATTCGTCATTGATTGTATTGACAGCGACTCCCAGATTTTCAGGTTCAAAAGCCACGGGATGACTCATTGCCCAATCTCTAAATGTAGCTTTTTCAAGCAACTCATTGGCTGTAGCATCATTGACTTCATTGCCCAAGCGCTTCGATAAATACCATCGCAATAAGACTATCTCGTGCTTGTAACTGCCACGAGCATCATAAAGGCGTGCCAAGGTAATGGCGGCAGGAGGAAACAACATCGAGTCGCATGCCAATGCAGTTTCGTAACCTAATAAAGCCAAGTCATAATCTTTTGTCTCCATCCCGACTTCCCCCTCCAAAAGCCAAGCCTCGGCATAATTGGGGTCGGTCACCACGGCTTTTAGCAAATGTTGATGCGCCTGGCCATAGTCTCGCATCATAAAAGCCTCTTCTGCTGCCTCGTAGGCTTTCACAGCCTTTTTGGGATGCTGGGCAAATACAGCAGAAACCAGCAACATTAGGATTATTATAACCGCAATACGTTTCATTTCTTTTTGTTTTTCAGTTCCTTATCAATCCATCTCCTAAAATCTACCTCAAACACTCTCGCGGTAATGGTTGGAGAGGTCTCTGCCGTAACGTAGCATCTACCCTCATCGAAGAAGCAGATGCCTTCGGTCTGCATTCCCGCCCATTGAGGCATCTCAAAACGGCGGTTCGAGAGCTTCACTCCAGCCTCGTCAAAGCCAAAAATGATATACATGAATGGTTTCCAGATGGATTTCACGTAACCGATGATAACTAAAATGTGGTTCTCGCTGTCGTAGTCTGCCCCAGTGATCAAGCCTTGCGAATCAAAACCGTTCACCACTTCAGCAACTTGTTTGCCTGTTGTTTTGGGAAGCCGATAAAGTCGCGTGGTACCTGTTTCCCAACCTTTGCTAAGCAGATAAAGGCATTCTTCCGTAGCAAAAAAGGCCTCACAGTCAAAGTCGTGCACCTTGCGTTTCGTGAAATCGGTTTGGTCACCAAAAGAGAAACAGATGGAATCCACCTTGATGTTGGCGTTGCCTTCATCGGGGATGGCAGACAGTGGGAAACAATAGATTCTCAAGTTCTTACGATTGCCTTTGTTGTTGCCGAAATCACCAACATAAACATTCTTTCCATCCGTGCAGACATCCTCCCAGTCATTGTTTTTCACATTGGAAAGCGTGACTTTCTGCACCACTTCAAACGTCATCGTGTCTAAGGCATACAGAATCGGTTTGCCACCGCTGTCGTTGTGCGTCCAAAGGTGACCGTTGTGGAAAAAGAGCCCCGAAGTTTCCTTTACTTCTTCGGGCAGTTCCGATTTGAACTCAGGATTGAACAAAGGCGAGAACCCATTGCTTCCTTCTCTCTGAGCCCAAGCTAACGGAGCAAGCGACAAAAACAACAATATAGCTAAAACAACTCTTTTCATATTGAAGAATTTGGGGACAAAAATAGACAATTGCCTTGAAATACGCAAAAAACAAAGGCGAAACCGCCGAAAAGTCAGCAGTTTCGCCTAGTTTTGATTAAAGCGTCATCATTTCGGATAGACCTCACCTTTGGCTGCTTTCAAGGTGTTTTGCAGCAATGAGACGATGGTCATGGGACCTACGCCACCTGGAACAGGAGTAATCTTGGAGGCCACTTTGTAAACCTCTTCATAGTCCACATCACCCAAAATCTTGTAACCTTTGGGACTGGTCGGATCTTCGATGCGGTGGATGCCCACGTCGATAACCACAGCACCAGGCTTCACCATATCGGCAGTCACGAAGCCTTGCTTGCCAATAGCGGCCACGAGAATGTCGGCATTGCGGCAAATCTCAGGCAAATTCTTTGTGCGGCTGTGGCACAATGTAACCGTTGAGTCGATGCCTTTGCGCGACATAAGGATAGCCATAGGAGTACCTACAATGTTGGAACGGCCTAAGACCACCACATTCTTACCAACGGTTTCAATACCAGAGCGTTTGATAAGTTCCATAATACCATTGGGCGTTGCCGGAATAAAGCATGGATGCCCCAATTGCATATTGCCTGCATTGATGCTCGTGAAGCCATCCACATCCTTCGAAGGCTTGATGGCATTGATGACCTTATCCTCGTCAATCTGCTTAGGCAAAGGCAGTTGGATGATGTAGCCATCAATATCGGGGTCGTTGTTCAAGAACTCGACCATCTCAAGCATTTCCTTCTCTGTGGTAGTCACGGGAAGACGATACACCGAAGAGGTCATGCCCACCGATTGGCAGGCTTTCTCTTTTGAGGCCACATAAGTCTTGCTGGCACCGTCGTCGCCTACGATGACCGCCGCCAAATGCGGGGCTTTGATGCCATGGTCAATCATATCCGCCACTTCAGCGGCGATTTCTTTCTTAATCTGTTCGGAAACGGCTTTGCCGTCGATTATCTTATTATCCATAGTTATGTTAGGTTTATCTACGTTTCATAGTATTAGCCATGCGCATAAGTTTCTTGCCACCGCCAGTAGTCATCATACGCATCATTTTTGAGGTCTCCTCGAATTGCTTCACGAGGCGATTGACTTCCACGATGCTTGTGCCGCTACCATCGGCGATACGTTTGCGGCGCGTACCGTTGAGCAGTTTCGGGTTCTCGCGTTCCTGAGGTGTCATCGAATAGATAATGGCCTCGATGCTCTTGAAGGCGTCATCGTCGATCTCCTCACCCTTCATGGCTTTGTCCATACCAGGAATCATGCTAGCCAAATCCTTCAGATTACCCATCTTCTTGATTTGCTGGATTTGCTTCAGGAAATCGTTATAGTTGAACTCGTTCTTGGCCAGTTTCTTCTGCAACTTGCGGGCTTCTTCCTCGTCGAACTGCTCTTGGGCACGTTCCACAAGGGAAACGATGTCGCCCATGCCGAGGATACGGTCGGCCATGCGCTTGGGGTGGAACACATCCAAAGCGTCCATTTTCTCACCGATACCGACGAACTTGATAGGTTTCTCCACCACCGTTCGGATGGTGAGGGCCGCACCGCCACGAGTGTCGCCGTCCAATTTGGTCAGCACCACGCCATCGAAGTCCAAGCGGTCATTGAAAGCCTTGGCCGTGTTCACGGCATCCTGACCCGTCATCGCGTCGACCACAAACAAGGTCTCGTGCGGATGAACCTTTTCCTTAATGTTGGCAATTTCGTTCATCATCTCCTCATCGACGGCCAAACGACCGGCAGTATCGATGATGACCACATTCTTGCCCTGACTGCGCGCATGGTTGATGGCGTTTTGTGCAATCTGCACGGGGTTCTTGTTGCCTTCTTCGCTATACACCTCAACCTCGACCTGCTGTCCCAACACCTTCAACTGCTCAATAGCGGCGGGACGATACACGTCACCAGCCACCAACAAGACTTGCTTGCTGCGTTTGCGTTTCAAATAACTGGCCAATTTGGCTGAGAAAGTGGTCTTACCGGAACCTTGCAGACCCGCGATCAGGATGATGCTCGGCTGGCCTTTCAGGTTGATGTCGACGGCATCGCCGCCCATGAGTTCAGCCAATTCGTCATGCACAATCTTGACCATCATCTCACCCGGTTTCACCGAAGTGAGAATCTCTTGACCAAGAGCTTTCTCCTTGATATTGTTGGTGACATCCTTGGCAATCTTATAGCTGACGTCGGCATCCAAGAGGGCGCGACGGATTTCCTTCATGGTATCGGCAATATTCACCTCAGTGATATACGCCTGTCCTTTAAGGACTTTGAACGAACGTTCTAGTTTTTCGCTTAAACCTTCAAACATAATTCTCAAAAATTTGCGTGCAAAGATAGGAATTATTGTTGAATTGTTTAAATGTTTAATTGTTGAATTGTTAGGATTGCGTATTTTTGCACCATCAAAACGATTGAATCATGATCAAGGAAAACTTGGAAAAAATCAGGGCAACATTGCCTAATTCGGTGACTTTAGTTGCCGTGAGTAAGACCAAGCCTGTCAGCGACTTGCAGGAAGCCTACAATGCAGGCCAACGCATTTTTGGCGAAAACCATGCTCTTGAGATGCGCGACAAGCACGAAGTGCTGCCACAAGACATCCAATGGCATTTCATCGGCCATTTGCAGACAAACAAAATCAAATACATCATCCCCTTTGTCACACTCATCCATAGCATCGACTCGGCCAACCTCTTGGAAGCTGTCAACAAGGAAGCTGCCAAGCACGGTCGCGTTGTGGACTGCCTGCTGCAATTCCACATCGCCCAAGAGGAGACCAAATTCGGCCTCGACCTCGAAGAAGCACGTCAACTGCTTGATTCAGACACATTCAAGCAGATGCAAAATGTACGCATTTGTGGTGTGATGGGCATGGCCACTTTCACTGAGGACATGACCGAAGTCCGTAATGAATTCAAGCATCTGAAAGAGATATTTGACACCCTTAAAAAAGAATATTTTGCCGACCAGCAGCAATTCAAAGAAATTTCTATGGGCATGTCGGATGATTATCCGATTGCCGTGGAGGAAGGTGCGACTTTGGTTCGTGTGGGCAGCAAGATTTTCGGGGCAAGAAATTATAATGTTTAACTCATAATAATTTGTCGGCCCTTCGACAAGCTCAGGGACCTTAACAAAACAAAAAAGCGAAGGTCGTTGAGCCTGTCGAAACGCCGGCCACAACTTTATGACCTCTTTAATACCTTTATTATTACTCATCGTCGGCTTCGTAGCACTGATTCTAGGCGCGAATTGGCTTGTCAATGGGGCCACCAGCGTGGGCATCCGTGCCAAGTTGTCGCCTCTCATCATCGGCCTAACCATTGTGGCCTTCGGCACCTCTTTGCCTGAAATGATCGTCAATGTGTTTTCGTGCGCCAAAGGCAGTCCAGGGCTGGCCATCGGCAACATCATCGGAAGCAATACGATGAATATCCTGCTCATCTTGGGTGTGAGTTCACTCATCTGGCCTATTGACGTGAGCCGAGTCTCCATCCGCCGTGACATACCCGCTGGTTTTGTCGCCACACTCGCCATCACCTTGATGGCCAACTATCTGTTCACGGGACAAGCGCGCACCATCAACTGGATTGAAGGCATCGTTTTGTTGCTCATGGGTTTCTCCTATCTGCTGCTTACCATGCTGAAAAACGACCCGCAAGAAGAAACCGAAAGCATTCAAGAGGCCATGCCTTGGGGCAAGACCATATTCGCACTTATTGCAGGTATCGTTGGTTTATACCTAGGCGGGGAGCTTGTCTCTCGCAACGCGCAGATTCTGGCCCGTAATTGGGGTATGAGCGAAAGCACAATAGGCCTCACTGTGGTGGCCACCGCTACCTCCTTGCCTGAACTCATCACCTCCATCGTGGCAGCCACGAAGAAAAACTCCAGCATCGCTATTGGTAATGTATTGGGTTCCAACATCCTGAACATCTTTATAGTATTGGGTATCAGTGCGCTCATCACGCCGCTGCCTTTCGATCCGATGATGAACAAACAGTTGATGATCCTCTTTGCCGCCAACGTGCTCATGCTGATGTTCGTCTTCACGGGCAAAGGCCGCAAGATTTCCAGATGGGAAGGAGTCTTGCTGACATTGGGGTATGTTGGGTTCATGTGGTTTTCCCTTGCGATGCAATAATATCTCACGCAGTATTTTTCTCATGCAGAATGCGCAGAATTATGGGAAGCGCAAAGCGACACCATGTATACTTCTGGCAGGCTTCTATATTTCCTGCGTAAAATAAAAAAAGACCCGCCCCATGGACGAGTCTTACATTGTTTTCTCTGACGTTCAATCAGTCAGCCAATTGGAAAGCGGCCTTCACAGCCTCGTAGTTGCTGTAGTCGACATCAGTGCGGTGGTCATAAACCGTGGCTTCGATGGCCACAATCTTGAAATCCTTCGTAAGCGGGCGCATGCCATCGTAGAAGTCGCTTTCCGTCCAGAAGAGGCGCACGCCACCGTTGCTCAATGTCGCCACCTCGATGGATGCTTCGCAATTGATGGTTTCACCGTCCTGATTCACGTCTTGATAATAATAGGTCAGCGGCACTTGTGACCATGCACCGTCCACATCCATATAAACGAGGACTGCACCATAGTTGTACACATTGTTGTTGATAGCAGGATAGTCGATTTCCACCATCCATTGGCAGCCGTTCACCCATTGCCAGTCGCCCGAGCGGACAGTAAGGGTCGAAGAAGCCACATTGGCGTTACCATCGTTACCGGCAGGACCTTGGGGACCTTGGGGGCCTTGAGGGCCCATCGGGCCGACCTTAGTACAAGAAGCCAAGAAAGAAACGGCCAAAATTGTCATGCAAATAATACCAAGCTTTTTCATTTTTGTAAGATTTTGATTATTTAATTAAATATTACTCTCATTTGCGCTGCAAAACTACAAAAACCTTGCCGAAATATTCCACTTTTAGAAAACAATCTCAAAAAAGCGTAATTTTGCGGCATGAAAAACAGAACCTACATCGTCCATCTCGCTGGCGTCATTGCAATGATTTTCTGGGGTATATCCTTTGTTTGGTCGACACAAGTCTACCAAAACCTTAACCCCACAGCGACCATCTTCCTACGTCTCGTTGTCGCCACTATCTTCTTCACGGCGATTCTTTTCACGTTCCACCTGAACGAAAAAGTCAAGAAGGAACACCTTGGACTTTTCGCCTTGGCGGCCATGTTTGAGCCTTTCCTCTACTTCATCTTCGAAGGTTACGGCTTGAAAAACACCTCTCCGGTCATCGGCTCTGGCATCATCGCCATGATTCCTTTGGTAACCCCCATCGCTGCTCGCATTTTCCTCAAAGAGCGGTTGACCCCCATGAACATTGTGGGATTCATCATCTCTTTTATAGGTGTCATCGTACTGCTACTCAACAAAGACCTTGAATTCATTGCCTCAACCAAAGGCATCCTGTTCCTCTGTGGTGCCGTTTTGGTGGCCGTGGGCTATTCCATCGCACTCATTCGTCTCACAAAGCTCTATAAGCCCATGACCATCACTTGGGTGCAAAACATCATCGGCATGTTGTATTTCATCCCTTTGACAATCATCATGGAACGATTTGAGCCTTCCAACTTTGCCAATGTGGGTGGTTACATTGTGCCCTTGGTTTGCCTTGGCGTGTTTTGCAGTGCAGTCGCATACGCTTTGTGGGCATTTGCTTTCAGTAAGTTGGGTGCCTCCAAAGCCAATGTTTATTCCAATCTTATACCCGTCTTCACGGCCATCTTCAGCTACCTCATCATCCACGAAAGCCTGACGGCGAACAAGATTATCGGTATCTTGGTGGTCGTAATCGGACTGGTATTGTCACAATTGAAAGCAAAAAAGCAATGATTACAAGCAAGACAAATCCCAAGATAAAGAACCTCGTCAAATTGCAGAAGGCCGCTGAGCGCCGCGAGCAGAACCGCATCCTTATTGAGGGGCAACGTGAGATTGAACGCGCACAGGCATGTGGATTTGAGATTGAGCAACTTTATGTCTGTGAGCCATTATTGCGCGAGTCCGTAAAGGTTAATGCCGCTTTCATCGAGACCGTCACGGAAGAGGTGTTTAACAAGATTGCCTACCGTGAAGGTAGTGACGGTTTGTTGGCCGTGGCCATACCCAAATACAAGAGCCTCAGCGAGTTCAAGCCAAAGAAAGACACTTTGATCATTGTGTTAGAGACTGTTGAAAAACCTGGTAACCTTGGTGCCGTGATGCGCACTGCCGATGCGGCAGGCGTGGATGCCGTCATCGTGGCTGACCCTGCCACCGACCTTTTCAACCCCAACGCCATCCGAGCCAGCATCGGGTGCATCTTCAGCGTGCCTGTTTATGCCTGCTCCACAGAGGACTGTATCAATTGGCTGAAAAAGAATGGCATCACCATCTATTGCACCTACCTTAAGGCCTCCATCGATTACCTCGATGCCGACTTCCGAAAGGCCTCTGCCTTAGTGATGGGAACCGAAGCCACGGGCATTTCCGATGCATGGGTAAAGGCTGCCGACCAGAATATCATCATCCCCATGAACGGCATCGCCGACTCGCTCAACGTTTCGGTGACCACCGCCATTGTCACCTTTGAGGCCGTACGCCAACGCAGAAAACCATGAAGAAAGACTATTTCCTGCTCCATCTCTCGGTATTTATCGCGGGTTTTACCGGCGTGTTGGGAAGACTCATCACCTTGGATTCCGCCATTTTGGTGTGGTGGCGCATGGCTGCTGCCGCTTTGTTGATGTTCCTGTATTTGCGGTTTACAGAGACGCACGGCCACGCGTCCCTACAACGATACAAATTCAGGGACATTTTACAGATGGGCGGCGTAGGTATGCTGCTTTGTCTGCATTGGGTGTTCTTCTATGCCTCAATCAAGGCCTCCAATGTCAGCATTGGTGTGGTATGTTTCTCCTTGGTAGGGTTTTTCACGGCCTTGTTCGAGCCCATCATCAACAAACACAAGTTTTCCGGTCGCGAGTTTCTGTTCAGTCTGCTCACCATACTCGGCATCTATCTGATTTTCCAGTTCGATTCGCGTTACCGTTTGGGTATCGTCTTGGGTGTGGTTTCCTCGGCGCTCTATGCCTTGTTTGCCATCGCCAATCAACGCGTTGGCAAACACTACGAAGCCAAAAACATGTTGCTTTGGGAGATGATTGGCGGCCTTATTGGCCTGACCTGCATTATACCTTTATATAATGTGTTCATCCCTGTCGGTCGGCTCTATCCCGTCGGAATGGACTATCCTTACCTCGCCTTCATGGTCGTGATTTGCACCATAGGACTATGTTTGCTGCAAATCATTGTGCTACAAAAGATTCCAGCTTTCACCGTCAACCTTACCTATAACTTGGAGCCTGTCTATAGCATCATCCTTTCGATGTTCATTTTCAGCGAATACAAAGAGTTGAATTATTCATTCTGCATCGGCATTGCACTGATTATCATTTCAGTGGTGTTGCAGACTTGGAGCGAAATAAAAAGAAGGAAGCTGAATTAGCAAATGCATATTATTTCAGAAAGCATCTACCTTATTTTAACTCCACAAAAAAGAACCGATTGCAAACTGTATCTTGCTGCATCGCTTTGGCAACTTCCAATGCAACATGTCTTGCCCCCACTTCATTCAAATGGGACAAATCATACATTTGTAGACTATCGTTAGGAAGAGATATTGTATCTGTAACAATAGTAAACTCGTCAAGTAATCTATTCTTAACTCTTTCGGAAAGAATCCTATTGACCGATTGTTTAGCATATTGTTCAACTTGTTTCTCAAATGGAAACTGAATAAACACAATCCTGCATCCCTTTTTATTCAATTGGGAAAGTCCATATTCGTATGTTGCAATTTTCCAATCTGAGTCTACAGACTTAATGTTAAACAAGTAATAAAACCGACTCAATGGCTGGGGATACTGCAACTCAGAAACAAACGGATACAACGTATGATTTGAAGAAAATACATTCTGACAAGAAAACATACGGCTACGATTCAAAATAAAGATCCTCATGCACTCCTGTAATGGAGCATTTGCTTGAATCATCGACCAAAGGCTATGCAATTCCAAACCAGTCCGATTATAATCCAATCTAGGCGTGCGAAAAAATGCCGATTCGGGAAATTCAATAATACATGTTGAGCTTTCGGGAATATGTTCAATACTAACCAAAAAGTCATATACGCCACCAGCATGCCTTGCAGAAGACAGAACTTGTCTCGAAAGGCAAGAGGACACCAAAGACAAATCCAATCCCTGAACCATTTGCGAATCCCCCCACACATAAATAGTATCAACGGAATACTTTTTCCCTTTTTGAAAACAACACACCACATATATCGCAGCCATAGGGACGATAAGCAAAAGCACAAACCATACTATTTTTCTAACAAATCCTTTCATTTATTTCAAAATTGAAAATACACAAAAGGCTCTGGCAAGCCTCCAACCATGATAATCATCACACTAACAGCCAAATAAACAGCCCACCTAATCCAACCATATTTGATGAACTGGATATCAAGACCAAACTCCTTGTCTCTTTGCAACCATTCAACGGCCAGCATGAGGCAAATAAACAAGTTTATCGGCCACATATCGGATTGAATAAAAAAGCGATAAATTGCACGCAACGTCCCCCATTGTGCCATCCCAGAAACATAATTGAAGAAAACATGAAGGTTATCTGAACGAAAAGCAATCCAGCCAAATGTCACGAACAAAAATGTTAACAGCATCTGAGCAGTTTCTTTCAAATTCGGCAGTATTCTTCCAGAAGACACCACATCAAGATTTTTCCGATTTTTGTGCAACAAAAACAATAGAACTATCAACAAGGCGTGGTATACACCCCAAAGAATATAATTCAATCCCGCACCATGCCACATCGCACTTAAAATAAAGACAACAAATATGTTTCTAACGACAACTGGCTTTTTCACTCGGCTTCCTCCAAGGGGAATATAGACATAATCACGGAACCAAGAATTGAGAGAAATGTGCCATCTCCGCCAAAACTCAGCCATATTCCTTGAAAAATAAGGGAACTTAAAGTTTTGCATCAACTTGACACCAAACAATTTGGATGTTCCAATTGCCATATCGGAATAACCTGAGAAGTCTGCATAAATCTGAAAAGAGAACAAAACGGCAGCAAGTAACAAATCACTTCCTGGAATAACCGTTCTACTTGACCAATAAAAGACAGAACTTACATGAAGCGCACAATTATCGGCGACAACCGTTTTCTTAAACAATCCCCAAAGAAATTGCCTCATACCATCTGTGGCCTGTTGTTGGTCAAACTCGCGTTTTCGCAAAAACTGTGGCAATAGATTGGTCGCCCTTTCAATGGGTCCAGCAACAAGTTGAGGGAAAAAAGAAATGAATGCGAAGAAAGCCAAAATATCTCTTGTAGCCTCGGTCTTTTTTCTATACACATCAACTGAGTATGAAACGGCTTGGAACGTATAAAACGAGATTCCTGCCGGAAGAATCACTTTCAGTAAGTTCTTGTTTGATAGGACATGGAAGGCTTGACAAAACTCTGTTATAAAAAAATTGTAGTATTTAAAAAACGCCAGAATACTGATGTTTACAACAACGTTAACAACCATCCAAGTTTTGGATGCTTTGCTTGATTTTGCATTCTCAATGAGCAATCCACTCAACCACGAGCTGAATGAAGTAAAGAAAATGAGCACCAAAAAATGCTTGTTCCACCATCCATAAAACACATAACTAGCCAAAACAACAAATGCGTTTTGCATCTGCAATTGGTACCTGGATTTTTCAATAAGCTTATCAAAAACGAGCCAATAGAGCAAAAACACTATTGGGAGAAATAAAGCGAATTGGATGGAATTAAAAGACATAGCAATAATATAACATTCGTCCCCTCTTATCACATTACCTCACAACCTTATCTTCACGAACACCGGATAATGGTCAGAAGGATTATGCCGGATGTAGGTGTCAAACGAGATCTGTTGCGGTGCATCGTTGGCCTTTAGGTTGTCATCCGGGTCGTCATCAGGCGTCCAATAGCTGTTGGTAAACACCCCGTAGGCCTCCACCTTTGTATTTGGTGACACAAACACATGGTCAATGCGGCTATTGGTGAAATAGTTGGTCTTGAAGGCATTGAACGTGCCGTTTTCAGCGAATCGGATACGAGCAACATCATAGGAGTCTTTCAACAAACCTGATTTCGTGAAAATCGTGTAAATCTCATCGTTCTGGTCCACGTTGAAATCTCCTGTGATGAACACAGGCGCTCCTTGGGCAATCTCACGAACTTTGGCTACCACCAGTTTGGCCGCTTCACGTCGCGCCACCACACCTACATGATCCATGTGGAGGTTGAAGAAATAGAACACTTTCCCTTTCCCCGCTTTTCTGCGATTGAACAAGCCGTGACGTTGTTCCGTTTCCTTCGTGGCAAATTTCCCCCAAGTGCAGATGCGGATGCACACCGCATCCCATCCTAAGCCAGGCTTGTCAGGGGTTTCGCTGAGCCAAAAGTCACCATGGTCCAAAAGCTGGAGTTTATCCTTTTTGTAAAAGATGGCTTCATGTTCGCCACCACGTTTACCATCATCACGCCCAATGCCGATATAATCATAGCCATCCAAAGCCTTCTGCATATCTTGGAGTTGGACATATAGCACTTCTTGTGTCCCGAAAATCTCAGGCGCCATGAAGTTCACTTGGTCGCAGATGACCTGACAACGCTTGGTCCATATCTCACCATTGATGCTGTCGTTGGCGTTCTTATAGCGGATATTGTAGGAACCGACCAGCATTTGCTGAGCGGAAAGTTGGAATGATGCCACAATGATAAGGGCAAAAAGGAGAAGTTTTTTCATAGGAAATAGGTTTTATTGCAGCAAAAGTAGAAAAAAACTTTCGCCCAATACAAAAATGCTAAAATTTCTCCAGTTTATTATACCATGCTCCAAACACAAACATCTCCTTGCTGAAAGAGAAGCCCTCGCTTTGATAATACTCTTGCAAACGCGGCTTGTCCTTATCAACCAAAAGGGTAACTTTTTGAAAACCATTATTTAAGGCAAAATCCACACGGTCACGCATCAACATCTTACCGATGCCAACGCCCCTAAAGTCGGATAGAATGGCCATGCTGTCCAGATAATACTCACCTGGACCGGTTTCCATTGCATTGCGGCTCAAGTCCATGCCAGAAGTTTGCTGCACAAGTCCAAAGGTCTTTTCCCGCATTTTGGCATAACATGCACCATCGTACGCCACCAATGCCCCCACAGGCTTACCGTCAACCTCGGCAATGCGCGTGTTGCAATAATTATACAAGGTGTCGTCCATGCGGCAAATCTCAATCAAATGTTCAAAAATCGCACGCTGTTCATCGGGGAGAACGGCATCAATGTCAAGCATGTCAATGCCTGCCAAAACCACACGCGCAATAAAAGGAGCATCATCCAATGTGGCATCACGAAGCTGTACTATGGGATTAACAGGGTGCATCAGCGTAGTTTATTTCTCTGATAATGAGGTGTTACAACAATGACAAAAAAGATGAGCGACACCATCACCGAAGCCGAGGCCACCAGATAGGCAGTCGAAAACGAGAAATGCTCAGCCAGCATACCACCTGAGAAGATGCCGATGCCGAGCCCCAAGTCCCATGTGGTGAGATAGGTGGAGGTGGCCGTGCCACGCTGTGCATTGGTGCCAAGATTGATGAACAGGGCATTAAACGACGGGAAAGCCGCGCCAAAACCCAAGCCACAACACAAGGCAATCAACAGGAAAGCCACAGCTGTGTAGTCTGTGCCCAAAGCATTGCAATGGTGACACATGCCGAGACCGAACATGGCCAACACAACGATACCCAGACCCAAAGCGATAGTCTGTGTCACCTTGCCCTTATCAACCATCTTACCTGCAAAAAGGCGCGAGGCTATCAGCCCGACGGCATACACAGTAAAAAACAAACCGCTGCTGATAGTCAAGCCCATCTCCTTGGCATAGAGGGCAATATAATTGGAAATCTGACCATACGCGAAGGCCAACAAAGTGAACGAAACACCCGCCAACAAGCCTTTTATCAAAATAAAACGGTCCAAAGAGATCGGTGGGCGCTTGACAGGCGGTCTTACTTTGGTCTGAATCCTTGAGGCAAACAAAGCCGCCAACAAGCTACAGCCCATACAACCTAAGAAGATAGCATTGAAACTAAAATGCTCGTACACGAACAAGCCCGTCATGGGTCCAACCGCCATGGCGATGTTGTTGGCCACGCCATAATAGCCAATGCCCTCTCCCCTATGCTCCGACGGCACCACATCAATGACCAAAGTATTGCCGCCCACCGAAGTCAAGCCGAAAGCCAAGCCATGAACAATACGTACAATTATTAATATGGTGATAGTAGCCGCAAAAAGATAGCCGACAAACACAGCCGTAAATATGGACAATGCCAACAGGTACAATGGTTTGCGCTTGAAGGTGTCCATCATATAGCCTGAAAAAGGACGCACCACCAAAGTGGCCAGCGTGTAACATGAAATCACGGTACCGATGACCGCATTGCCCGCTTGGTATTTCTCCATGATGAAGAAGGGCAACACGGGCAGCAACAGATAGAACGAAAAGAAAAACAAGAAGTTAGCTGTACAAAGGCAAAGGTAATTCTTATTAAATAGCTTTTCTTCCATGATTTCGGGCTCGTTTTCAGAGTGCAAAAATACGGAATAAAGCCATACAAAAAACCACTGATTTCGGAAATTTTGTCATGCGTTTTTATTCAAAATTATAATAAATCGGAAATTTTGTCAGCGAAAACAAGGTTTTTGACCCGTTATTGGCTCTGGCAAAGAATTTGACTAGGTGGAGTCGTCCGAACGAAAGGACGGGCAGAAAGTCCCAAGGTCGGCCCTTCGACAGGCTCAGGGACCTCAACTAACAACGATTAAACAATTAAACAATAAACAAACAACAATAAAAATAGGAGATCAAAACCATGTTAGTAACTAGAAGAAATCAAGACTTTATGCCTACACTGTTCAACGAACTGATGAACTGGAACGACACGAATTATTCAACGCCCCGCATGAACATCATGGAGACGAAAGACAACTACAAACTCGAACTTTGCATCCCTGGTCTCACCAAGGAAGACGTCAAATTGAGCATCGATGCCGAAGGTAACCTCGTCGTCGAGATGGTCAAAGAGAACAAGAGCGAGAAGAAAGAGAACAAAGAAGAGATGCGCTACCTGCGTCACGAGTTCTCGGTCGAACACTTCCGCCAAACGGTGATGCT
>JAFWRA010000016.1 GCA_017508895.1 Bacteroidales bacterium | reverse complement strand
CCCCAAAACGAAGGCTTGTAGAAATCATTCCTTGCCTGTTCAATTCCGTCTTGCGACAAAACCACCATGCCAGGGTGATATGATTCCATCGAGGATCCAGCAAAGCTGTAAATGTAGGGAACGGCGATATTACCGTTCTTCATTGGCTTTGCATCGAAGAAGTCTGGCCAACCGCTGTCTGAAGACTCAAACTCCACGAAGTATTCCCATTCCTGCCCGAAAGCCTTGGCCCCAAAAACCATCAGGAGCGCAAGCAGGGTGTAAAGTCTAATGTTTTTCATCGTTTCGTGATTTTGTTCGTGTAAACTTTTCCTTCAGCATCCATAATCCTCACCAAATAAACCCCTTCTGCCACACCTTCCACGCTGATTTCATTTGAGTTCCGCTCACTCTTCACCAACTGCCCGAGGGCGTTGTAAACCTGCACTTCGGCAGCCTCAATGCCATTTATCGTCACCTTTTCTTTGGCAGGATTGGGATAACAACCTATAGTCTGCTTCACGCTTCCTATTTCAGGAACATCCAAACAACCATCCGAGTCAATCTTTGCAGCGAACATCATCATTCCTTCCTCTTCAGGGCTTCCTGTCGCAATTTCTCCAGTCACGAGGCAACCACCGTCTTGGGTGGCCATTATGTAGTGTGGCGTAATTCTGTTGTCGAGATCGTAAATTCGTTGCCACACCACATCCAGCCCTAAAGTTAGTTTTGTGACACAGAAGCGGGAGTTCCATATCTCGTCATCGCCAAATACCCCATAACAAAGGAACAAGTAGTCGCCCTTAATGTCCAACCCTTTGATTTGATTAATCGCCTCTGTGTTTTCATCAAAGTAATCGGATAAAAACAATCCATCAAAATCATCGGCATAGATATTAGGAAGGGTGTCGGAGGGACGAAGTTTCATCAACACGGTTCCACCAGGAACAGGTTCAGGATAGAACCATCCTTCGCCAAAGGCGGCGATGAAAAGACTGCTGTCAGGCATCGATAACACGGTACTTTGGTCGTAGCGACTCATTAGAACAATCTCCCATTGGTCGTCAAGATGTACATTATACACAATATTCCTTTGCCCAATAGGCTCAAAATCACGATTCAGGCGTTGTATATAACACCATTGCGAATTGCACACGCCATAGTCGCCCGATCCGTCTTTGTATTCAAAGACTCCACCTGTATTGAACAGAGATGTCTGGACGGAGCCTATGGCCTGCACCACGCCATCTAAGGAGAAGCGCAAATACAGATAAGGATGGTTCATTTGGGTGTCAATATCGTAAACCTCGGTCATATAAACAATGTCGTTCTGATTGTCCATGAAAGATTTCGGCTTGAAAAAAAACTTGCAGTACTCTTGTGGCAACTCCACTTCCTTTTGCCACAAAACATTCAGGTCGCCATCAAAGCGGACAATGTATGGCCTGTCATAATGCAGTTCATTGTCGTGGATTTTTCCCACCGCAATGTATTGCGCATCGTTTTCAGGGTCAAAATAGATGCCCGTAATGGTGGAACGACGTCCTTCTTCGCCTATCACCATCTCGCCAAGCAGATTCATTTCAGGCGATAGTTTCAGGATTTTGGCAGGCATGGCATGGTTTTGCTCGTAAGCAATCCATTCATAGGAAAAATCAAATGCCGAAACGAGGAAGAAATGCTCTTTGGTGTTCTCAGAACTCACTTCCAAGCACGGGCCGCCTTCCGTAAACCTGGAATTGGCAGTCTCGTATGTGAAGTAGAAATCATTTTGCGCCTTCAAATTCACCCCTCCCACCATCACCAGCAGCGCAAGCAGGGCATAAATTCTCGTTGTTTTCATTGTTCTATTAGTTTTATTAGTCATATTTGTCCTATAAGTCCCTTCCCCCTCTGAGAGGGGGTGTCCAACGGGCGGGGGAGCTTTTCCCCATTTTAAGGGGACCATGGGGAGTCCGTCGTAAGTACGTTAGCACGTATAACGATAGCACGAAAAAAAGCACTACCTCACCATCACCTTCTCCAAAAAGATTCTCCCTTCCTTACCCCTAATCCTTACCAAATAAACCCCATCCACCAATCCGCTCAAATCAATCTCATTCGTTCTTCGAACGGTCATCATCACCTGGCCAAGTGCATTATAAACCCGCACCTCATCAGCCTCAACGCCCTCAATGCGCACAACCCCATTGGCAGGATTGGGATAAACAACAGCCTCAAAACGATTCTCTTCAACCCCCGTGGTATTCTTCTCCAAGCAATCAGACCACGAAATCGCTGATTCCACGCCGTTGATCACATGGCTGACACCCCATTTGTAAAGACCGTCATCCAAGTCAGCCCATCGTCCGTCAAGGTAGGAATTGACCTCCAGCTTTCTTGCAATCAACTCCATGTCCTGGCCGTCGCAAAGGGCGCGATACACCTTGAAATGCGGAAAACCGCTGTCATAATACATAAGCATCTGCATCAGCCAAGCGCCACCGCCAAGGTCGGTTTGCTGCCATCCGTCTTCGGTTTTCCACCAAGTGCCATCGTCGCTCGAACCACCATTGCCGTAGGGAGCCGGTGT
>JAFWRA010000154.1 GCA_017508895.1 Bacteroidales bacterium | reverse complement strand
TCGTCCTCAAGCCACACGCCGTTAGACATGGATGTGAGGAGGCCATCGTCATCGTAAGTGCACCGGAAGTACCACACGCCGCCATAGTACCATTGGGGATTGGTGCTCATGTCGAAATAGACGGTTGCGGAGTCGGGTTGGCAAATTTGGGTTGTTTGTGAACGGGAAACAAACGTGAGTCCCAATAGAGCTGTTGCTATTAACAATGCTTTTTTCATGGTGTTGCTAAACTTTTTCATGGCTATAAGGTTTTGGAATTTTTACTCTTTCACCACCTTGCGCACGCACTTGTGTCCCTCGCTGTCGGTGACGTTGACGAAGTAGACGCCGATGGGCAGGTTGGCGATGTCGATTTGCAGCGTCTCGCCCTCGCCCGTGGCTGTGGCCACTTGTTGCCCGAGCGTGTTGAAAACCACGGCGGCTTTCAGGTCATGTCCCATGATGGTGACTTGGCCCGTGGTGGGGTTGGGATGAAGGGTGGCGAAAGCGGTTGTTTCAATCTCTTCCACATCCCATGTGAAGTTTGTTTGCCCTAAACAAAGTGGGTAGTCTGGAATGGTACAAAAGGCCATTCGGTTAATGCATAGCAATCCTTCTGTCCATTGTGGTGGAGCCGTGGTCCAATGCCAATTCATCGAGCATTCCATCCATCCGTAACAATAGTGCGTCTCTTGATCAGCTCCCGTGATTTCGTGGCGTATGGCAATCATAAGGTGGTCCTCAGTAATGTCTGGTTCGATAGCAGTACCGCCTGAAACAGCTTGGTACATATAATCGTCCCACTTTGATATACCGTCAGGTATATTTCGAAGCGTGTCTAAACGCACGCCTTCTGGAAGATGGGTGAAAACCCATGTAACCCATCCAGGCATTGTAGGATGACTAATGACATCATATAGAAAACAAGGGTATACAGACCATTCGGCCTCTTCGGCTTTGATACCTAAAAAAGTAGCTTTGTTGATTGTAGTAATGCCAGCCGTGGTGTGAAAATCATAAACGGAGTCTCCGTCTATATCGAAATGTGTTCCTATGGATGGTAATCCGTTTCTAGAGAAATCACATACATCTATGGAATCCAAATATATGATTTCGCCTTGTTGGGCGAATCCGCAGGTATGGCAAAAAACAATCATTAAGAATGTAATAAATAATCTCTTTTTCATCTTTGTATTGATTTTCAGGGTTCTACTTTTGTTTTTTATCGTTAAGGCGATAGGCAACTCTGCATGATGACCGTCATCTCTCCTCCGTTGTCCACTTGGAAGGGGCCGGTGATTTCAAAGATTGCTATCACAATGCAATGCAAAAATAGGCTATCAGAAGAACAACCGCAACGCCATCCGAACTTTTTTCGTGATATTTCTTTCCAAATAGCTTTATTCCAAATAGTTATGATTTATCCTATCCGAACTTTTTCGTATTGAAATCCGATTATCAAGGTCAAAATACCATGATTGTATGGAAAAACTAACTATTGGTTTTGTCTTGAACCAACGTCTTGCGAACCTTTGTGCGTAGCTTATCGAGAACACTTGTGCTGATTCCGAGTAAAGTGGCCTCGTCCAAGCGTGACAGTTTGAGGTGCGACAGCATGCATACGCGACGCTCCATTTCATCCATGTCAGGATATTTCAGTCCTATGGTTTCCCATAATCCGGGATAGAGCACTTCGAGCGCCTCTTTTACAGCTTCCCAATGGTCTCCACCGCCAAACACCTCTTTCTCCAAATCCTTAAGGGCAATCTTGTCCTTCGGAGTTTTCAGGCAATAGTCGAGTTTTTGCATGGCCATGAGTTTGGCATAGAGCAAATCGGATAATTGTTGGGTGGCATCAAGTACTTTCAAGTCTTTTTCCTTATTGCTTTCCACGAGGGCTTTGTTCTGCTGCATGAAATGAAACAGATTGGCATTGGCTTCTGCCTCTTGCTTGCGGATTTTTGCCAGACGTATTAGTGAAATTGCCAATGCAGCCAATCCGATGATGGTGAATATGGCAAATAAAGTGATGATATGTTGCCTTCGAAGGAGTTCTTTGTTTGTTTCATTCTGAAGGCTTTCATAGTCAAATTGCTGTTGAATTCTATAGGTAGTCTGTTTTTGCCGCTGAATCATCAAATCATACAATCCCTTTTCGTGCATTTCACGGAAATGTAAGGCTAAAGAGTCGTCGTTTTCGACTTCTGCGAATCGATAAAGCGCTTCGTATGCAGCAAGTACAGTCTCTTTTTTTACGTTGACCTTAGGTAGCGCCAATTCTACAAATTGGTAGTATTTGGTGGCAGAATCCATCTCTTTCTTGTCAAAATATACATTGCCCAAATTCAAGTTCAGCACAAACACATCGTTTTCGCCAAGATTTGGGTTGGCCATCATTCGATTCAGGCAATCAACGGCTTGGTCATACTTGCCTTGGAGGCGGTATAGCACCGAATAATTGTTGAGGATTTTACGAATGACTTTGTCGGAATGCCATTTTTCAGCCAGAATCATTCCGCGTTGAAGGCAGGAATCGGCATTGTCATGTTGCTCCATCAGGATATAGGTTACAGCTTCGCTATTTTCGATATATGCTCTTTCAATGTGATGGTTACCAATAAACCTTTTGGAATTGCGAAGCATGTCTTGAGCATCTAGCACCATCCCTTCAAAATACAGCATTCTACCCATCCAATATTCCGCCCGTGCCACGGTAAGACTGTCATCCACCATCTTGCCATACTGCTCCGCCTCCTTGAACGACCGCATGGCCGCCTCTTTCTCGTCGTAGTGCTGCTGCACGAAGCCGCTGTAGAGCGCGGCATGGGCGGCCTTGGCATATTGCTTCTTTTTAGCGTAGTAGGCGGCGGCACGCTCCAGCTCAGGACTGGTTGAAATGTAGGCGTGCTCGTCGAAGAAATCATCGTCCATGATGGGGGATATGGTGCATGCATCGACACCCAATGTGTCGTTTGAGACGGTGTGTGCACCGTCTCTACAGCCAAACAGGGCCTCGGCCTGCAGCAAGGCCATGTCCATGCGCTCGCGCTCGCTGAAGCTCGCGGGCATGCGCAACACGCTGTCGATCAATCGGGCAGCACTGTCGGGCAGGGTGTCGGCCAACTGCTCGGCACACTTCACC
>JAFWRA010000153.1 GCA_017508895.1 Bacteroidales bacterium | reverse complement strand
TAGTTTCGTAGTTCACGGGGATGACGCCTTCCACCATCTCGTTGTTCATCACATACTTGGTGAGGATTTCGTCAGCGCGGTTGTTGTCGACATGACCGAAGACGATCGGGTCCTTGCCAGGGCACTTCACCTCGATGGTCGGCTCGGCGTGGCAGTAACCCATGCAGCCGGTCTGGGTGAAGACGATGCCGAGCTTCAGCTCGTCGGCCTTCTCCATCATGTGTTCCATAACTTGTTTTGCACCGGCGGCGATACCGCAAGTGGCCATTGCGACCTTAATTTGCACCAAAGAGTCGGGGTCGTTGCTCTTTTCGCGAAGGTCAAGGTTGGACTGAAGCTTTTCTCTCATAGCTTTCAGTTCTGCTAAAGACTTAACTTTTGCCATAGAATGATTTTTTTATGGTTATTTATTGAGTTGATTTCTCATTTTTGTCTTTCAAAAGGAAAGGCCTCTCGAAAAACGCTGCAAATTTAGGGAAAATAATGGCTCATTCCAAATAATCAAGAAAGATTTTTTGAGAGTTGGTGTTTTTGTATCCACCTGTTTTTCATCCAGATAAAAATATCAAAATTGCAAAAATCTTAAATTAGAATCGTTCTAATTTAGAAAGAGGCATCATTTATAAAAAATAAAAGCTTTCCGATGGGCAATAGTCACATCGGAAAGCCGAAATGTTACATGTGTCTAGCTATTATAGTTCGTCGTTCATCAGCATTTCGAGAACTTTCATGAAATTCTTCTCCTTGAGGTTGACCTCGCCTTCCTCAGCCGAAACAATGTCATTGATATTGGCCATGAAAGCAGCTTTGTCTTCCTCGGTCTTAAGGAACTCGTCCTTGTGTTCTTTGAAAAAACTCAGCCAAGCCGGGCTGGTCATCGACTTCCATGACTCAAAGACTTCATAATAGCTCTTTTCGTCGAACTGCATGCAAATACGTTCCAATTCTTTCATGGAGATTGTGCCATCAATGCCCGACGCACATAGCATCATGAAGATTTCGAATTTTTCTTTGGTAAGGTTTTTATCCATAGGCATACAATTTTATTATTATTTGGTGACAAAATTAGGAAATAAAACCATACCTTTGCAGCAAATTTTAAAATTTATGAGAAAAACTATTTTAATCGCCATTTTCACCATGTTAAGCGGCATGATTATGGCACAAAGCAAGTGTTTCTGGGTTTTCTTCACTGACAAAAATGAAACCCAATTCGATCCTTATTCCTATTTTGATGCCAAGGCCATCGCGCGTTATCAACAATGTGGTGCCGACCTGTACGACATCAGCAACTATCCTTTGAACGACAGCTATGTCAACGCGGTTGGCTCCTACTCCAACGAGGTTTTCGGCGAGTCGCGCTGGCTCAACGCTGTCGGCATTGAAGCAACTGATGACAATGCAGCTTTGATTGCACAATTGCCTTTCGTGGCCAAGGTGCAGGAAATCGTTTCCAATGGGACGGTTGCCAACGTTAAGACCGAGTTCAAGGAGATTGAGGAAGACAATAAGGACATCCTCACCGGCCAACTGAAACGCTTCGGTGGCCAGCACTTCATCGACCATGGCATTGACGGCAAAGGCCTCCGCATCTGCGTGATGGACGGCGGCTTCCCGAAAGTCGACACCCACCCTGCTTTCCAGCATCTGCGCGACAACCACCAAATCCTCATGACCTACAATTTTCCAAACAAAAAGGAAAACGTGTATGGCTGGAGTACCCACGGCACGATGGTGTTGAGTTGCATCGCCGGCATCAACGAGGAGGGAAAGAAAATCGGGCTGGCTACAGGCGCGGAGTTCCTTTTGGCGCGCACCGAAATCGACCCCGAGCCTTTTAAGGAAGAGGTGTGGTGGGCGCAAGGCGCGGAATGGGCCGACAAGAACGGTGCAGACATTATTAATAGTTCGCTCGGCTACGGCAAAGACCGCCACTGGACCCGCGACATGGACGGCACTTCCTACGTGGCCAAAGCCGCCAACAAGGCCGTCGAGAAAGGCATTCTGGTTTGCAACTCTGCCGGTAATGAAGGCGACGACAGCCGCTGGATGACCATCATCACCCCAGCCGATGCCGAGAATGTGCTCACCGTTGGTGGCATCGATGCCGACCCGATGAATTACAATCACATCTCGTTCAGTTCCTTCGGTCCCACCGTCGACAAACGCCTCAAACCCAACGTGGTGGCTTATGGTCACGCCGTAGTAGCCAACCCGAGCAACGGCAAGTTCACCGATGCCTTTGGCACCTCATTCTCCAGTCCATTGGTAGCAGGCTTCTGTGCCTGTGCGTGGCAAACCAAGCGTGACTTAACGGCCCTTCAAATGAAGGAAGAAATCCAAAAATCATGCGACCTATATCCTTATTATGATTATGCCTACGGCTATGGCGTTCCCCAAGCCGCCTACTTCACCAACGAACTGAAGCCCGCCGAACGTTCCTTTAATCTCGTGCAAGAAAAAGATGGTGTGAAAATTGTCGTTCCAAAGGTCTTTGAAAACCAGGACGTGTTCATCAACGTGGAAGGTGAAAACGGTGTGCTGCTCGGTTATTATAAGGTGTATCCTGACTCTACAGGCATCAAACTGATGAACAAGGACTTCGGACAAGGCAAGAAGCTCAACGTCAGCTACAACGGTTACTACGAATCCTGTCCCATCAGCGGCATGGGCGGCGACATCAAACTCGCAGCCAATAATATTCGTATCCATGGTCAAGACGGCACATTTAAAAAGGTGGATGCTGAAGGCTGGCAGAAAACCACCTATTTCCAATACGACTATAACTTGCCCAATACCACTTGGAACGGCTTCAACCGCCATTTCGCTTTCGGTCGCCGCTGGATGTACGGTAAGTCATATAAAATAGGTATGGGTATTGGTTTGGATTGGAACCGTTTTGTAGCCAAAGGACAGATTCCAGACGCCATGGAAGTAGCAGATCGCGAAACCATCATGCGTCAGATGCAACTGCGTGGCGAATTGCTGCAACGCGTCGTCATCCGTCTGTGGGGCATCAATTGGGACTTAGGCGTATATGGCGGCATTAATGCTCTGCGCCGCGTCAAGATTGTGGACAATATGAAATGGCAAGATGCTGAAGGCAACCCGACTAAACCTTACAACAGCAAAGTTACAAGCTATTATAACTACTGTAGAGCCATGAACCTCTTCGAATACGGTGCCACCACGCGTATCAGCTACAGCATCGCAAACATGCTCAATATTGGCGTTTATGGTAGCTACCGCCTGTCACCAGTCATTACTAAAGAAGATTTCTTGATAGGCAGCCCCAACAACCAGCCTTCACCTTGGAGTGTTGGCATTGAGTTTGAACTTATGCCTTGATTTTTTATCAAGTTAACACACAATAATTTACAATATATTTGAGAATTAGTGCGTTTTTTTGATACCTCGTATCGGAAAATGCACTACTTTTGCACCATCAAACAAATAGATAAATTTGTATCGAATGGCAACGCAACACAATACTTCCCTCGTAGTACAGAAATCGACCTTGAGCCGGTTGCCGCTCTACTACAGCCACATCCGCAAGCTGCAGCAGCAAGGCGAGAAATACGTGTCGGCTGCCGCTGTCGCCCAAAGCCTCAACCTCAACCCTGTCTTGGTTCGCAAAGACCTGTCGGGGGTGAGTAGCGTGGATGGGAAGCCTCGCACTGGTTTTGAAATCGATACCTTATTAAATGATTTAAGTGATTTTTTAGGTTATAATAAAGTGGACGAAGCCATCTTGGTCGGCGTTGGAAGCCTTGGTCGGCTGATTCTGACCAATAAGGAGTTTTCGAGTATGGGACTGAATATCACGGTTGGGTTTGACAAAGACCCTGACCTGAATGGTCTCCAAATCGGCGACAAATTCATCCTTCCCATGGAAAAGATGGAAAGCTACATTAAGCGTACTGGTGTCAAAATCGGCATTATCACTGTGCCCGCCGACCAAGCTCAGACCGTCTGCGACCAAATGGTGGATTGCGGTATCCTTGCCATCTGGAACTTCGCTTTCACCTTACTCAATGTGCCCCAAGGCATCCTCGTGAAAAACGAGAACCTGCCCTCCTCTCTCGCTGTGCTTTCGCAACAACTTGCCAAAAAATTGAACAGCAATAAGTAAAACATTTGACATGCATTAAAAACGAAAATGATAAAGTAGATTTCTAAATAGATAAATAATTATCGGAAAGAATTAATAAAGCAAACAACAAACACAAACCGACAAAATAAACTTAAAATATTAACCAATTAAAAAACCCACAAAAATGAATAGATTCACATTACCGAGAGACCTTTATCATGGTGAGAACGCTTTAGAAGCATTAAAGACCTTTACAGGCAAACGCGCTGTTATCTGCGTTGGCGGAGGAAGCATGAAACGCTTTGGATTTTTGGACAAGGCCATTGCCTACCTACAAGAAGCTGGCATGGAAGTGAAAGTGATCGACGGCATCGAGCCCGACCCGTCGGTGGAAACCGTGATGAAAGGTGCAGCCGTGATGCGTGAGTTTCAACCCGACTGGATTGTGGCCATTGGCGGTGGTTCACCCATCGATGCAGCCAAAGCCATGTGGATTAAATATGAATACCCTGAGACCACTTTCGAAGACATGTGCAAAGTGTTCGGTCTGCCCAAACTGAGAACCAAGGCCCATTTCTGCGCCGTTTCATCCACCTCGGGAACGGCCACCGAAGTGACCGCTTTCTCCATCATCACCGACTATGCCAAGGGCATCAAATACCCCATCGCCGACTTTGAAATCACGCCTGACGTGGCCATTGTTGACCCGGCCTTGGCCCAAACCATGCCCAAGAAATTGGTGGCTCACACCGGTATGGACGCCATGACGCATGCCATTGAAGCCTACGTCTCGACTGCCCACTGCGACTACACCGACCCGTTGGCCATGCACGCCATCAAGATGATCCAAAGAGACCTGGTGAACTCATACAATGGCGACGTGAATGCCCGCAACGAGATGCACAACGCCCAATGCCTTGCCGGCATGGCCTTCTCCAATGCTCTGTTAGGCATCGTCCACTCGATGGCCCACAAGACAGGTGCCGCGTTCGCCGACTTTGGCGCACACATCATCCACGGTGCCGCCAACGCCATGTATCTGCCCAAGGTGATTGCCTTCAATGCCAAGAACCCCGAGGCCAAGCAACGCTACGGTGTCATCGCCGACATTATGAACCTTGGCGGCAACAACGATGAGGAAAAGGTGGCCTTGCTCATCGCCGCACTGCGCAAGATGAACGACGACCTCAACATCCCGCACTGCATCAAGAACTACGGCGCCGACTCCTACCCTTGCGAACAAGGCTTTGTGCCTGAGCACGTGTTCCTTGAAAGACTGCCCGAAATCGCCAAGAACGCCATCGGCGACGCCTGCACAGGCTCCAATCCGCGCATCCCGACACAAAAGGAGATGGAAGATCTGCTGAAGTGCTGCTATTACGATACTGAAGTTAATTTTTGAGTTGATATAACATTAATACTTACGGGTGACCACAAAAAAAAGTGGCCACCCGACCTAATTTTTAAACGACACCACAACAAAAGCAAGAAAATATCGTTTACAATAATATAACCCTTTAAAACTAACCCAAAATGAATATTAAAGTATGCGTTGGCAGTTCATGCCACCTGAAAGGTTCCTACGATGTCATTCTAGCTATGAAAGACAT
>JAFWRA010000152.1 GCA_017508895.1 Bacteroidales bacterium | reverse complement strand
TGGTGACGGCCAAAGCCAACATCGCTGTGCGGGAGAGTTTGGACCGCGGTCCCTCGGGTTGATCGGTACCTAAGTGCAGGTGTGGCGTGAGTTCATCTAGAAGCAGCAAGAAACCGACACCCGCAAGGAAACCTATTGCAGCAGGCAATACAGCCCAATGGCCACTTCCCGACCGCATCTCAATGGCAGGGATAAGCAATGACCACACCGAAGCGGCAAACATCACACCCGAAGCAAAGCCCAACAGCGACTTCTGCAACCTCGGCGACATGTCTTTCTTCATGAAAAAGACGAAGGCCGCACCGAGCATGGTGCCCAACAAAGGAATCAACAAACCGATAGCCGTGCCCATAATGGTAGTAATAACAGTTTAGACTGCAAAGGTAGGCTTTTTTCGGTAATCCGAAAAAACAAAACCGCCGCAAAAGTCAAGAAAAACCATTGCGGTGGTTGGGTTGTTAGAACTTGCTTCTTCAATGGCACCCACTGGGCACATCAGACACTATTTTCCGTATTTGCTGCCTCGCCACTTCATCGAGCATCACGACATTGGCTTCTATGCCTCCGAGTTATGCATCACCACCACCTATCTCTCACGCATCGTCCGTCAAGTGTCGGGCGAAAAAAGCTATGGCTTTAAGAACTTTAATTTCGCATTGTCAGGGTCTTCGAAAGCATTGCAGCTTTTCAAATATGACAAAAGGTCGTCGAATGAGCGGCCATATAGCGTTTGGCCGAAATGGTGCATCTTTTCCATCACTTTGATGTAAGTTGCGGGATCCCCTTGGCGGCTCAGCTTGCGTAGCGACAGCAGATAATCTTCACGATACACGGTTGGCACTATGATTTTGGCTTCGCCAGCGCGGAACAATTCAGCGTTCATCATCACTCGGGCGGTACGTCCGTTACCATCGTTGAAGGGATGCGTCTCGCTGATGAGGAACATCATGTATATGGCTTTGGCCAACGGCGAGGTCAGCGCAGCATAGTAATCGAATCCGACTTCCAGTGTTCCTTGAACCAGTTTGACATCGACAAACTCGGTGTTTCCCGCACGGTTGTTCACCTGCTTGAATTGTCCAGGGTTAAGGTCGGGGCGGCCTGAAAGCAGTATGGCATGACGACGGCGCAGGATGTCAATCAATTCCTGTGGAGTTTTCGGATAACGCTGCATCTCGCTTCGGTTCGATACCAGCTGGAACGTGCCCAAGATATCATGCGAATCCTCGCTTCTGTTCGCTATCGGGATGCCTGTCTCGACAATCCGCTTGGCTTCATCTACCTCGAATTCCGTTCCCTCGATGTAATTGGAGAAATAACTCTCGAAAAATGCGATGTCGCGGTATTCGTTTTCCGACTGCGGCTGTATGGGTCGTGAAACGAAGTGTTGCTCCTGCAAAGCGTCATAGAGGGTCTCGAACAGCCGTTTCCTGTTTTCGTCGTATCTCAAACCCACCGACAGAGCTTTTGCGTATGTAGTTGCGAGTGCGGTTGTATCATGTGTCGCCAGCAATGCTGAAATCAGCACATTGATTTTTTTGAACTCCTTATCCATGCCAAGTCTTTCGGAAGTTTCGCGCAAGGTGTCGCGATATGAGTTCAAACCCGCTTCGCCGCTGGCAATCAGCACGCTGCCAAGTTTCTTTTCTATCACATCGACAGGCAGCACCTTCGAATCCCCGTCAGTCCTGCGCGACTCCTGCATGTTCTCAAGCATCCAGCGGTGTTCGCTTGCAATAAACATCTGACCAAACACAATATCGTCCTTGTCGTTTCCTGGGCCTTTGCCCACAACAACCACTACGCCAGGCAAGTCGGTCACCTTTTTGTTAAAAGATCCTGTCAAGAAGAAATAGCCGTTAGCTGTCAAACGCATCTCACGCGCACTTCGGTGGCTGATAATCGTTCCCGGGAAACGCCACATAAGGATATTCATAATATTGCGCCTGACGATACTCTCCGGGCTGTCAATCAGGTTTGTCGTATAGAGACGTGGCGCTATCTTGCGCAATTTCTCCTGTTTTATGAGGCGGGCGATAGCGTGCGACACATCCGGGTCGGAAGATGCAAAAACAATTTCCTTATCCAAATCCAGTTCTTTCATACAAATTTTCTATAATTGCAGATGCAAAAATACAAATTTTGTCGAATAATGTATGAAAAACTACAAATTTTAGCGATTTATTCCTTTGCCACCACCCGTGCCACATGCTTTTTCCCTTCAATATCCGTAATCCTCACCATATAACCCCTTCTGGCAAACCAATAACATTGATTTCATTCGAGCTTCGCACCATCTTAACTCTCTGCCCAAGGGCATTGTACACCTCCACTTCGGTAGCCTCAATACCTTCTATCGTCACCTTTTCCTTTGCCGGATTGGGATAAATGAATAATTCAGAATCCTTGGTTTCACTCATAGCCCCTTCGTAAGCACGTTAGCACGTAAGCACACATAACGAAAAAATCCAATCCCCCTTCACTTATCCAGCTCCACATCCGTGCACAACCCTTCAAACACCCGCATCCGTTCATAATAAGCCTCATCGAATTCCGAGGTGTCAACACTGGCAGGCATTTGCGGCAATTCCTTGTCTCTTCCTTCCCGGCATCCAGCCAAAATCAGAACTGCCATCAGGGCGAATATCCTTGTCGTTTTCATAAATCACAACCTTTGTCTTTCTTCCTCTCCCGCCAAACTTCCGCGATACTTGCTGGTCTTGGCCTTCAGGCGATAGCGCAAAGTCAGGTAGACTTCGCGGGAATCGTAGGTGCCGCTTTTGTAAATCCGCAAAGTCGGATAATAAGTGTCATAATAATAACCCGACTGGTTGAACAGGTCATTGACACCCAAAGTAATCGTCATGGCATTGTCCAAC
>JAFWRA010000015.1 GCA_017508895.1 Bacteroidales bacterium | reverse complement strand
GGGTGCCCCGAACAGGAGTCGAACCTGCACACCTCTCGATATACGCACCTGAAACGTACGCGTCTACCAATTCCGCCATCGGGGCTTGGAATCAGTGCCCAGGACAAGAGTCGAACTTGCATGCCGTAATCGGCACCACCCCCTCAAAGTGGCGTGTCTACCAATTTCACCACCTGGGCTTGAAATCGGCTGCAAAGATACAACTTTTTTCAATGTTACACCCACTTTGAGAAAATTTTTCTCTATTTTTTTTCTTTGCATTACTTAATTTCTTATTTTTGAAGCGTTTAAAACCTACAATTATGCTTACAGAAAAAGACCTTCAACAGCTTTCAGAAAGAAACATCACTGAAAATCAAGTAATAAACCAAGTCGCACAACTGAAAAGAGGTACACAATATGTCCAACTGATGCGTCCCGCCACCCTTGGAGATGGCATTCTGCGCATGGACGAAGAACAGGTGAACATGATGACCGCTATTTTCGACGCTGACAAAGAGTTCTACCAGTTTACGAAGTTTGTGCCTGCTTCAGGTGCAGCCTCGCGTATGTTCAAAGACCTCTTCTCGTTCATCGAAACAGGCGAAGACAGCAAGTTTACGGAGATATTCTTTGCCCATATCCATAACTTCGCCTTCTTCGACGACCTCAACGCTGCCGTGAAACGCCTCTATGGTACCGACATCGACAGCCTGCTGCAGCAAGGCCGCAAGGTGGACATCGTGAAAGCCCTGCTTCTGGAAGAAGGCCTGAACTACGGCAAACTACCCAAAGCCTTGCTGAAGTTCCACCATTATGACGGATTCAACCGCCTCGCTTTGGAAGAGCACCTGGTGGAAGCCGCCCGCTATGCCACCGACAACGAAGGCCTGGCTCGGTTGCACTTCACCGTCTCACCCGAACACGAGGAGCCGTTCAAGAAGACCGTCGACGCATTGAAAGCGGATTACGAAAAGAAATACGGCGTGCGTTACGACATCACCTACTCATGCCAGAAGCCTTCCACCGACACCGTGGCCATCGACGCCAACGGCGAGCTATTCCGCGAGGCCAACGGCAAGATCCTGTTCCGTCCCGGCGGCCATGGCGCCCTTATCGAGAACCTCAACGACCTCGGCGAGGAGATCGTCTTCATCAAGAACATTGACAACATCGTGCCCGAGACCAAGGCGCAGACCACCATCGTATATAAAAAGGTATTGGCAGGCCTCCTACTCCACCTGCAGCAACGCACCTTCGACTACCTCGAGATCTTAGACCAAGGTGCCGTCTCTGCCGAGGAATTGGACGAGGCAATACGCTTCGCCAAAGAGGATCTGATGATTGACATTCCCGACTTCGTAAACAAATACAACGACATCGAGAAAATTGACTACCTCTATAACAAACTCAACCGTCCTATGCGCATCTGCGGCATGGTGAAGAACGAAGGTGAGCCTGGTGGCGGTCCTTTCTGGGTGAAGAACATGGACGACGAGGTGTCGCTGCAGATCATCGAGTCTTCGCAAATCGACCACAAGAATCCACAGCAAGAAGCCATCTTCCAAGGCTCAACCCACTTCAACCCCGTCGACCTAGTGTGCGGCTGCTGGAACTACCAAGGCGAGGCCTTTAACCTGACAGACTATGTCGACCCGAGCACAGGTTTCATCTCCAACAAGTCGAAGGATGGCCGCGAACTGAAAGCTCTTGAGTTGCCTGGCCTTTGGAATGGCGCCATGGCTGATTGGATTACCATATTCGTCGAAGTACCCATCGAGACCTTCAATCCCGTGAAGACGGTGAACGACCTGCTGAAACCAATGCATTGCTAACAAGTCAACTCTTCAGTAGAACACAAAAAACGCCAACCGGTCTGAATCGATTGGCGTTTTCTTTAGGGTCTCGGTTAAAATCTAAGCTTCACACCCGCGAAGAATTGTATGCCCGTAACCGGATAGTTGTAGAACAATTGGTATTTTTGGTGTGCCACATTGTCAATCAGCGCAAAAGCTGTAATTTGGTCGTTCACTTTATAATCCGCACCGATACTGAGGTCGAAGACATCTTTAAGTTTTTCGGCTTTGAAATTGAAGTTCTGCCAATCGACCACGCCATCCCATACCTTGGCATAGCGCCCACCTTGATAAAGGAATGCCGTGTTGAAAGATAACTGATTGTTGAAGTCATAAGTTAGTTTCAGTTTTCCTTCCGTTGTGGGTCGATACCAAGCGTATTCTTCCATGGCCGGTTTACAACTGTTGTAGGCAAATCCCAAATCGATGGTGAGACTATTGCGCATCTTGACTCGGGCATTGGTCATGATCGTCACCAATTGAGTCTCATCGTAAACGAGGTCAAAAGTGTTCAGAACCGGATCCAATCCCGAAGGAAGAAGATCGGCATCGGGAATATGATACACATAAAGCGGGTCTTTGTCCGTGTGACGATAACGCACGCCCAAATGCAAATCAACAGTCTCCATAATATTGGTACGGACACCTCCATCGAAACCGAGCTTAACATTCTGTACGCACAACGAAGGATTGATGTAGGGCGAAACGAACGGGTTATCACCAATCACATCACTGAAACGCAACAACTTACGACCACCATTCAATCCTGCATAAAATTCCAGCTTCTTATCCAAAACAAACAAACTGCCACTCAAATCAGGGCGAACGGCGAGGAACTTGTCGTCATCCGAATCGCGTGTGGCACCATCCAAGCGAACGCCGAGATGCAGACGGAAGAACTCATCACTCATCTCAAAGAAGGGATTAACTTTGAACATGATACGGTCGACAACAAAAAGTTTGTCTTCTTGTCCCAGGCAATAGTCATATTGGAATCCTAAGTCAATGCCGATGTTTTGGGGATGGCTCTTGTCGCCCCAGAAGTTGTTAGCATAACCGAGTGAATACCCAAAATCAATAGCGTGCTCTCTGTTAAACAAATAGAAATAATCCAATTTGGCTGCGTGACTCAACTCTCCGACACGGGTGGTAGTAGAAGCCAAGCCCAAGTGTCCACCCACCTTATTGTATGTGATTTTCGAGGCATAAACCTCAAGCTGTTCCTCGGTCAACGGTGTTTCCAAAAGATTGATCCCATAGTAATGGTACATGTCGTTATTGTAATACACGCCTCCATCGAGTTGTAGGCCGTCGAACTTGCTCGTAGTGAGGTTGATTTCGAAGTCATTGTTCATATAGCTCGAAGGTGCATAGTCTTTGATATTGAGCCACGACGAATTGTGTTTGATGCCTACGCCGAGCCCCAATGTCTTAGTTAGCATGGAATTGTGCTTATAGAGGAATAGCGGTGATAGCCGTGTTCCGGCGCCCGCCATGATGAAGTTCTTGGTCGGGATGACAAGTTTGTCATCCTTTGCTGTAAAGGCTGTTGGAGCAATTTTCTCCAAGTCGAGGGCGAACTTTTGCTTAGCCTCTTTCGGGTTGACCTCAGAGCTGGGAAATTCGTAGGAGGGTTGTGGTGTTTCTGGCTGCAACACCAATTTGTTGACTTTGTTTACCTTGGGACGGTATTTGCCTTCCACGGTGACTTGTTCATCGTGCTGGGCAGCGGCGGTGAGAGCCACTAGGGTCAGGATTGCTATTAGGATGTGTCTTTTCATCTTGCTCTGTGTGTTAGAGCAGGGACTTATGTCGCCTGCTTTGGTATGTCGCCCCTACGGGGCTATTCGGATTCGTTGTTGTATGCTGCAGGGGTTGAAACCGCCTGCTTAATATCCTATGCCCCTACGGGGCTGTGTTATTACGGTTCTAAAGGTTCAATACCGTTGCTACTGCCCACTTTAGGTTCTTTGCGTTCCACCTCGGCGAGCTTAGCGCGGGCTTCTTGTTTCAGGTCGTTGCCTTTATAGTTGTCAATGACGCTGCGAAGCGTTTCCTTGGCCTGGAAATAGTTGTCCTTGGCCACATACACATCCGCCAGTGCGATGAACGACTTGGCAACCCAATAGTCAAAGCTTGAGAAGTTGTCGGCAATGTCGAACACTTTGTTCTCCGCTTCGTCATATTGCTTCAGCTTAATAGATGCCGCAGCAGAGTAATAAGCACTTTCGGCACCATACGCTGACTTGTCATTTCTTGCACTCTTGTCAAGTCTCTCGATAGCGGCGCTGTAATTACCCTTCTCGAAATACGACTTGCCCATGATATGGTTGATCTGATTGACTTGTTCAGGAGTCAGGTCACGCGACACTCTCAGGCTTTCCCCCATTTCAAGAGCCTTGTCGTAGTTGCCCATGAAGAAGTTGCTCTTCATGCTGCCTTCCAGTGCTTCCAACCGTTTCAAAGGTTCCTCTGTAATACGCGACAAACGTTCGTAATACTCACCCGCATTCTGATAGTTCCCCTTTTCATACTCAATGCGAGCCATCTTGAGCAACGCGTTGTCGGTATAATCGTTATCGGGCTGCGACAAAATATAATTAAGGTGCGTGATGACTTGTTCTTCTGTTCCAACCTTCTCGGCACACTCAAGGGCATAATAATGAGCTTTCAGCAGATAGGCACCTCGCTGGAAATTGTCGAAATAATACTGCAAAGCTGCTTGAGCCTGCTGGTAACGGCCATCAAGATAGAAAAGCTCAGCGTTGGCGAAGGCAAGTGAATCCTGTTGGGTGACCTTCACCTGTCCTCCGTTGGCGTTGACATACCCGAAATACTCATCCAACTTATTCTGTTCCATGTAGATGCTACGAATAATGCTCAATGCCTCGCGTGACTCATCGGTATTGGGATAAGTGGACACCAAGTTCTTCAAGTTGGTCATGGCCTGGTCATACTGGTTGTTGTTGTAATAAATCATGCCTACTTTCATCATGGCCTGACGGGTATAAGAGGAACGCGGTCGGTCCTTGATGAGACGGTTGAAGTTGGCAATAGCCGAACGCTTGTCACCATGCACGAGATAGGTGTTGCCAATTTCAAACAAGGCCTGTTCATAATACGGCGTACTCGGATAATTCTGTAAAAGTTCATTGAGTATGGTAATCTTCTGGTTTACATCGCCTTTTGCACCATAGGAAAGTCCCTGTTGATAGAAGGCATAATCGACATCGCGTTTCCCGATACGGGTAGCCATATCATAATAGTTAATAGCATTATTGTAATTTCTTTCCATGAAGAAGCAATCGCCGAGACGGATGTAAGCATCGGTCTTGAGGTCATTTTGGCTGTCATCAACTTTTTGGATGAAACGACGGAAATATCCCACTGCGGCATCATAATCCGGCTTCTGGTAATTGATGTAGCCCAAATCGTAATCGGCAAGGATATATTCCGGCAAACTTGGAGCGGCACTCATCGCCTTGAATTGGGTCAGATATCTGCCCGCTTGTCCATGGTCGCCCATCTGATAAGCAGACTCACCCAACCAAAAGCAAGCCTCAGCCTTGTTGGTCGCCGATTGCTTGCCGTTCAAAATTTTGGAAAAATACACCTGTGCCTTGTCATAAAAGCCTTTCTGATAGTTGTCGATGCCCGTAGCAAAGAGCAACTCGTTGTAAACCGTCTGCAACTCTATGCTTTTATTCTTCATTGTTTCAAGACGGTTCAAAGCTGTTTCGTTTTCTTTCGCATTGAGCAGCAAATAGACAGTCATCTCTTGAGCTTCGGTCTTACGTTCCGAATCAGGATGCTCGGCCAAGAAACTATCCAAAAGTCCAACGGCCTCGTTGAAAGGATCCGTACCTGGGATAAGGCTCAGGCGTGCATAATCAAACAAGGCTTCCTCACTCAGCTCAACATCGAAGCCAGCGGAATAAGCAGTATAGAAAGCACTACGGGCATATTTCGGTTCGTCAGTCTTGGCATAACACGAAGCCAGATAATAGGAGGCATATTGTCCAAGTATGTCATTATTGCCCGCGATTTTCTGTAAGTCACCAATAGCATCCTTGTAATTCCCCTTCATCATCTTGCTGACACCCATCTGATAATAAGCTTCGCGGGAGACACCACGGACTAGATTCTTTTTATAAATGTCATAGTATTCGAGGGCTTTATCATAGTTTTTCTGTTGGAAATAGGCATCGGCGACAATTTGGGCCATTTCCGACTTCCGCTTCTTGTCGGCTTTCTGAATATAGCCTGGACCGTCATTGATTACCGACTCGTAATCGCCTTTGAGATAGTCAATTTGCATGATGTAGGACGGCACCACATTGGCGAAATCCTTATTCGAGCGCAGGACAAGGAAATTATCCAATGCCTCATTGTATTTCTCCTTGACATATTGGATATGAGCAAAATAATATCTCGCCTGGTCTTGATACTTCCCTTCGTTCATCATCAGGCCGTGAAAAAGCGGCATAGCCTTGTCCAAGTTGCCCGACTGAAAATAGGCATAGCCCATATTGAACTGCATTTGCTGGGCCTCGTCTGTGGTGAGGGAAAAAGCATCGGTCTTTTCGTAGATGGTCAATGCTTCCTTGTATTTCTTTTCCTTGAACAGATGATTGGCATAAAGGAAGTTAGCATGTCGCGCCCATGTGCTTCCGGGATTGTCGTTCACAAATTGGATGACTTTTGCGGGACCATCGGCATGGCCAAGATAAAGTGAACTGACCGCTTCGTAATATTGTGCATCAACGCAACGCTGTGACTTGGCATCTATAACTTGGGAACGATACCGTGCAAATGTAGAAAGAGCTGCACCATATTCTTGGTTCTGAAAAAGCAACACACCCTCATTGAAAAGGGACTCAGGGTCATAGGCTTCAATATGCTTTTGTGCTGATGCAGAAAACGTTATGATAATAATTCCCAATATCAAATTCAATCTCAATCGTGATTTCATAGGTCAAAATTTTTGACGAAAGTACAAAATTCTCTCTTAGGTTCGGCAAAAAAATCAAAATTCATGCCGAATGACATTATTAAACGTAATCTAAATGGTTTTATTATCGGCCTATGAAGGTTGAAAATAAAAACTATCATATTTTGCCCATACACCTTGCTAGAACACCACACATCAAACAAACTTTTCATTCAATCTTACTCATTTATGAAATCAATCAAGAAAGTTATGACTGACAAATCACCATGGTAATGTCCTCATTTATGACTATTCAATCTTTCAAAAACCCCCATTATTTGGGATTGGACTGCGAGGACAAAACCAAGAGTTTTGCATTCGATTTTGAACGAATAGTATCCAACTATGAAACTGAAAACGATAGCAAAATGCGCCGCATTAGCTTTGACATTGTGTGTCAGCTCTTTGCAGGCCCAAGATTCCATCACTACAAAGCCTCGCTTGACCATTGGCGGTTATGGCGAGGCCGTTTATACCCGCAACTTCTATAGCGACAATATGTTCCGCTATTCCCATGCAGAGCGGTACAAAGATGCCAAGGGCCATGGCCGTATCGACCTGCCTCATGTGGTCGTCAACCTGGGCTATGACTTCGGCAAAGGCTGGAGCATGGGTTCAGAAATCGAGTTTGAGCATGGCGGCAGCGAAGTGGCCGTAGAGATCGAGGCCGAAGAGACGGGTGAGTTCGAGCACGAAATCGAACGCGGCGGCGAGGTGGCTTTGGAACAATTCTGGCTGCAAAAGTCGTTCGGCAAGGGATTCAACATCCGCGTGGGCCACATCATCGTCCCCGTCGGACAGACCAACAACGCCCACCTGCCCACCGAGTTCTTTACCTGCTACCGTCCCGAAGGCGAGTTCAACATCTTGCCTTGCACCTGGCATGAGACGGGCATCAGCCTGTGGGGAAAATTGGGCAACTGGCGCTACGAAGCCATCTTGGTGCCTGCCTTAAACTCCAACATGTTCAACAACGCCAACTGGGTGAAGAACGGCTCCGCATCGGGCTATGAGTTCCGCGTGGCCAACAACTTGGCTGGCGCCTTGCGCATCGACAACTACAGCATCAAAAACCTGCATCTCGGCGTGAGCGGCTATATCGGCAACACCTTTAATAATGACATCGTCACCAACGAGTTCAGCGAGACCAGCCAATATAAAGATGTGAAAGGCACCGTCGTCATCGGCACGGCCGAGTTCGACTACAAAGGCCACGGCCTCGTGGTGCGCGGCAACTTTGACTATGGCTACCTCGGCGATGCCAACCTCATCTCGTCGTGGAACAAGAACCAAAACCACCAGAGTTTCTCGCCTTATCCGCGCTCCTTGGTCGGAGAAAAAGCCATCGCCTGCGGTGGCGAGGTAGCCTACGACATCATGCACCCGATGAAACTCAAAGGCGATCAAAAGCTCTATGTCTTTGGCCGTTACGATTATTACGACAGCTACATCCCCACTGCCAATGCCCTCACCGACTACCAATGGACCGACCGCCACGTGATGACCCTCGGCGTGAACTACTACCCCATCAAGCAGGTCGTCATCAAGGCAGAATATGCCAAACGTTTCCTGAAGGAGCAGTACAACGATGAACCGATGTTCTCGTTGGGCGTGGCATATAGTGGATTCTTTACGAAATAATCTTAATTAAACACATAATCAAATGAAGCATTTATTCAGATCCGCAGCCATAGTCGCTGCATCCCTCCTGCTCGCAGTGAACTTCAGCTCCTGCAAAAAAGATCCTCAAACCAACACTGAGGAAGCCAACAAGGCCCAAAAAGAGGCCATCGTAAAACAGTACCTCAACCACACGGTGTATCCCACATACGCCAGCTTGGCTGAAAAGACAGACGCTTTGGTGGAGAACCTCGAAACTTTGAAGGCCAATAAGACCCAAGCCAATGTGAATGCCGCCACGGTCACCTTCCTCGAAGCCCGCAAGTGGTGGGAAATGAGCGAGGCCTTCCTCTTTGGTGCCGCCTCCGACTTCGGCATCGACCCGCACATCGACTCGTGGCCGCTCGACGAAGATGCCTTCAACAACCTGATGGCCAGCCCCAACATGATTGCCGCCCTCGCCAATGATGAAGACGGCATGGTGGCCGGTGAACAGCTTGGCAACGCTCTACTTGGCTTCCACGGCATCGAGTTCATCCTCTTCCGTGAGGGTCAACCCCGCAATGTGAACGAAATCACCAACGACATGATGACCTACATCGTCGCCGTGTCGCGCGACCTGCGTAACCGCTGCTTCCAACTCGAAGTGAGCTGGAACCCCAACGCACCGCAAGCCCACAAAGACCTGATGGAAGAACTTGAGTTCAACACCACCGTCAACGGAGGCGCCAACACTTACGGCGAGAACATGACCCAAGCAGGTCAAGCCGGTAGCACCTTCGCCACCTTCACCAACGCCCTCGAAGCCATCGCCGACGGCTGCCTCGACATTGCCGACGAGGTGGGTACTTCCAAAATCGGCAAGTGCCACACGGGTGAAGACGTGACATACGTGGAATCGCCCTACAGTCAGAAGTCCATCACCGACTTCTACGACAACATCACCAGCATCAAGAACGCCTACCTGGGCGGCATGGAAAACCAACGCGACGAGGCTCTCTCGCTGCATACCTATATTAAGGACAACAATAAGGAGCTTGACACAAAGGCCATGAATGCCATCGACAATGCCATGACGAAAATTCAAGCTATGAAGGCGCCTTTCGTGCAGTACTATGCCGACGCCAGCGCTGGTGAGGCCATGGAAGCCTGCCAAAACCTCTCCGACGTGATGGCCGAGGTGAAGGCTGAGTTTGCAAAGATTGACAGGAAATAATCTACAAAACCCAAATATCATGATAAATTACAAACATCTAAGCATCTTTGCCCTTGCCGGCCTTATGGCTTTGGCCGCCTGTAAGCCCGATGACCCCAAGCCGACCGTCATCACCGAAGAAACCTATGCCGGCGGCGAGTTAGGTACCACCTTCAACAGCTCCCAATCCGCCTATGAAGACCCCACTCCTGCCGTCGAAAATGCTGGCTTGGGTACTGCCTTCAAATACGGTGAGTATTTCTTTGAGCGCACCTACACGCAAAACAACGAGCCTTTTAACGGCCTTGGACCTCTTTACATCCGCAGCAGCTGCATCGCTTGCCATCCCGGCTACGGTCACGGCATGCGCATGAACCGTTACCGCGCTGACGACTGGGGCAATGGCTACTTGCTCGTCTTCACTGACAAGAACGACACCTACCTGAGTTCATATACGGGCATGCCTCAAACCAAGGCAGTCGCGCCCTTCAAGGCGCCCTTGGATGAAACTCAAATCCAAATCAACTGGCTGAACTACACCGACGAGTGGGGCAACAAGTTCCCTGACGGTGAGACCTATAGCCTTACCTATCCCGAGGTCTACATCCCCGAGGAGGCTTTCTATGTGCCGCTCGAAGTGGGAGGCCAACCCATCCCCTACAGCGATTTCGTCTGCCGTCTCGAATCGACCATCGGCATCTACGGCACTGGCTTAATCGATGCCATCCCCGACGACTCACTTAGGGCACAGTACCAAAAAGAGTATAATGACGGCTATATGCAAAATGGTCTCAATCCCGCTATGTGGGCTGGCTCCGACTTCGCCCCGACGGGTTATTATGGCAACACCACCCATCCCAAGAAGTACACCTACGCCCTCACGCGTGGACCCTTGCAGGATGCTCCCGGTGCCAACGCCATCTGGAACATCACCAATGTGACGCACCGCACCAAGATGGGTCATTACATGACCGCAGCCTATGCTACCAAGGCTTCACAAGACCCAGACGTGCAGGCTGAGTTCTACAACTACTTCCCGCAGTACAACCTTACAGGCAATGTGGAAACCGACATATACAACTACCTGATGATGAACGACCAAATTCCCGAATCCCTGAAGGTTCCCGAGATGAAGGATGAAGACTATGTCAACTTCATGGTGTGGCATCGTGGCTTGGCCGTGCCTGCCGCCCGTAACATGGACGACCCCGAAGTGCAACACGGCAAAGAGCTCTTCAACAACATAGGTTGTGCCTACTGCCACCGTCCGTCATGGAAGACTGGCGACGACATGTTCTCCGACCCGGCAGGATTCTTTGAAGATGGCGATGCACGTCTGCCGCGCTATCCCAACCAGAAGATTTGGCCTTATAGCGACTACATCCAGCATAAGCTCCACATGGAGAACGACATCCGCACAGGCTGGTGCCGTACCACTCCACTTTGGGGTCGTGGCCTGTCTGCCATCTGCACAGGTCGCAGCGACCGTTTGCACGACTGCCGTGCACAAACCGTCATTGAGGCCATCATGTGGCACGGCAACGCCCAAAGTGATGCCCGCCGCTCGGTGGAGAAATTCCGCGAACTGTCGAAGGAAGACCGCGACGCCGTCGTGAAATTCATTGATGCAATATAATCAACAATTGTAGAGACGTGGCTCGCCGCGTCTCTACAGGTTTAGGGTTGTAGGGCTGTCACAGCGTAGCAGCCGCTGTAAAAAACAACAGCGGTTGCTGTGGTACGACAGTCCTACATCATTATTAATGAGGACGTCACCACCAAAAAATCGCCAAACATAGGGAGGTCGGACAAGTGAATTTTTTCGGACATTTGCAGCGTAATTGAAACCATACTGCTATGAAATACGTTCGTCACATAACATCAGTCTTGGTCATCATCTTGATTGCCGTCCTCGCCGCAGGTACCATCGTCGAGAAACTACACGGCTCGGAGTTTGCCCTTATCCATGTCTATTCCGCATGGTGGTTCGTAGGACTATGGGCTTTGTTGGCTGGCCTTTTGGCCTTTATGGCGGTGAAATGCCGTTTGTGGAAACGGATGGCGGTTTGCACCTTGCACCTGTCCATCCTGCTCATCCTTTTGGGTGCCCTGCTCACCATGCTCACGGGTCAACACGGCAGGATGAAGCTTGAGCCCAACCGCCCCAACAGCCATTTTTTCATCCAAGACAAAGGCGAAATCACTAAAGAAGCGCTGCCCTTCAGCCTTACCTTGGACCGTTTCGAGATAGAGAAATATCCCGATAGCAACAAGCCGAAGGACTATGTGAGCTATCTCCAACTCAAAGACGGCAACACACAAGAGGACATTGTCATCTCGATGAACAACATCTTGAGGCACAAACATTACCGTTTCTACCAAAGCGACTACGACGAGCAGGGCAACTCCATCCTCGATGTCGCCCGCGATCCCTGGGGTATCGGGGTAACATACGCGGGCTATGCACTGCTCTTCGCAGCCTTGGTGGCTATTCTTATCGAACGGCGGAAGACTTTCCGTGCCGTCACATGGTCATGGCTTGCGGTACTCGTAGTATTGATGGTGGTACTCTACATTAGGATGCTCACCCATCCTCTGCTGCCCGTGCTGCGCTCACCTTTCTTCAGCTTCCACATCTCGACCATCGTCACGGCCTACGCTTTGTTGCTGGGCATTCTGGTAGTCGGAATCATTGCCCTCATCAAGCCGAAAGACAAAGTTCGTATGGAGCGACTGAAAAACCTCAGCACGGCGATGCTTTATCCTGCAGTGGCCTTGCTTGCTATCGGCATCTTTATCGGGGCTGTGTGGGCCAACGTCTCTTGGGGCAATTATTGGTCGTGGGACCCGAAAGAAGTCTGGGCACTCATCACCCTGCTTATCTATGCAGCGCCATTGCACGAAAAGCTTTGGAAATCCTTTCAGAAACCTATGTTTTTCCATATCTATGGCATCCTCGCCTTCTTGAGTGTGCTGATCACCTATTTCGGCGTGAACTTGCTTTTGGGCGGTGTACATGCCTATAATTAAAAACAGAAAAGGCAACCAAAAAAAGTTGCCTTCTCACACTCAAAAGCTATATGTACCAATTTGTTATCGGATAATCACTTTCTGAATCAAACGGTTATTATTCCATTCAACGGAAAGGAAATAGGCACCCTGATTGAGATGGCTCAGGTCGAGACAAGCTCCATTTCCTTGGTTTTTTCCACTTGCGACACATTGTCCCATCAGATTGAATACTTGGTAATCGAAAGATGAGGCATCGCTCAACGTGAGTGTCAACTGGCCATTGGTGGGATTGGGATAAATCAGCATAGCAGACTGTTCTTCTTCAACACCTTCCACTTCATTCATTATCACATTTACATCAAAATCAACGTATTGACCATCGCTGGTGGCACGCATGACCACTGTAGCATAGGCTTGTTGTTCCGTCATGCGGTTCAATTCCAACATATTCCCTATCAGCGCGGTAGAAAGAGCTTCTTCGTTGGAATTGGAGACGATGCTATAAACAATATCCTCGTCGGGGTCGTCAGGGTCGGTGACAACGCTATTAAGATCGATGAAGACCACTTTCGGGAACTCGTTCATAATCACATCCGGGATCGGGTTGACGACGTATGGCGGCAAGTCGACGACGGCGTTGATAATAACATGTATGATAAAGTCAACATGTTGTCCATCACTATTGGCACGCATCGTCAAGTCGGCCACATCTTGACTTTCATTGCGACGTGTCATCACTAATACTTTGCCGCTCATCGAGGTCGTCAAGGCATCAGGATTCGAATTGGAGACGATGAGATAGGTGATGTTCTCATCATGGTCGTCAGGGTCGGTGGCGACGCCGCTGAGGTTGACTTGGATGGTCTGCGGATATTCGTTGAAGACCATATCTTGCACAGGATTGACGATATAAGGCGGCTCATCGATGACAGCGTTGAGGATGACATGCACCGTGAAGTCGATATGCTGATCATCGCTGGTGGCGCGCATCGTAAGGTCGGCCGTGGCTTGGTTGGCATTTTGGCGTGTCATGACGAGAATCTTGCCGCTCATAGTGGCATTCAAAGCACTCGGATTGGAGTTGCTGACGATGCTATAGGTGATGTTCTCATCGGGGTCGTCAGGGTCGGTAGCGACGCCGTTAAGGTTGACCTGTTGCGTCTGCGGATACTCGTTGAAGACCACGTCCGAAACAGGGTTGACAATATATGGCGGCAGGTCGGGAGCTGTGCCACCACCGTTGAAGTTGTCCATGCAGAAATAGGCTGGCGTAATCATATTGTAGCCACTGCCTCTTGATGACGAAAGGCTAAAGGAAATGGTGGCCACATCACCCAAGGGGCTGAGGTCGAACCACTCCCAAGTATTAAGGACATAATCTTCCTCATTGTTGGCAAAACGGAAGTCGGCGAGGTAGAAATCCAATGTACCCACAGTTTGTCCACTGGCATTCTTACCTGTCGCTGTCACCTTGAACCAGTCAGGGTCGTTGCCTGTAGATCCTCCGTAGGGTGGCTCGCCATACCCGCCTTGAAGAATGTCCTGATAAGTCCACAGATTGTTGGTGACATAGCAGCCTGTGACGGTATGTAATTGTCCATCAGTGGCATAGACATCCGTCTGCACACCCATGGTATAAGCCACGGCATATTGGGTAGAGCCATCGTAGCCACAGCCTGTAGCCGCAGTATACTGGGCATCAAGACCCGTTTGACTCAGATCCGTACGATTTGAGGCCGTGAATCCGCCCCAATAACCGTATTGGGTTGAATTGGTAAAGAGCCAGCCGCCGCTGGGCATCTCATTTTCGCCAACAGGGGGTTGCCAAATACCACCGCTACCAAGTGGCACATCTTCGAAAGTGGCCGGTTCTTGCGCCCTGGCAAAAGCAGCCATGATAAGCGCGAGGGATAATAGTAAACTTTTACGCATAAAGAATGATTATTACGCATGAAACAAATACTGCAAAACCATCGCAAGAAGCCATGCTAATTGCCACGCTTAGCGTCGCCCTTGTTCCCGAAGGCTTGCAATGAATTACCTTGTTTGGCAGGTCTTCTGACTCGCCCGAGCCTATCGCCTTCCCATGCGGATGGGCCGCACAGTGGCATGGTTGACAGGCCTTACACGGGCTTACAGCAGCGGGCACTGTTGCCGATTTACACAGCATTCCCTTGACCAAAGCTGGTGCAAAGGTAAAGCATTTTTCCGATATGGCAATTGCAAATGCCAAAACATTATTTCGGAGTACTGGGCAAACGAACAGAAATAATCACTACTTTTGCCACCGATTTGTGGTGTCCCCTGCGGACTCAATAGGGAATCGGGTGAGAATCCCGGACAGTTCCCGCTGCTGTGTTGGTTACAACGCTTGCCATGAACGTCACTGAAAGCCTTGTCTTTCGGGAAGGCGGCAAGAAAAGACCTCAGTCAGAAGACCTGCCTCAAGTCGCGAAACAAGGCTTCCGGGAATTGGAGCTGGGATTCTATTTATAACAAGGTATGCCCTATCGGGGTAATATCTACATTTTAGGTATTCCAACATTTTTCCAGAAGTTTTGAGGTAATGAACTTAATGTCAAACCTTTAAACTTTTATTTTATGTATTTCAAAACATTTTCAAAACTATTCCTATTAATAGGAATGATTGGATTTTTGTCGGCTTCAATGAGAGCTGAAGAAGTTACGATTGGCTCGGGAACAGACCAACAACCATGGCTTCCCAGCCATTCCAATTACGAATGCTCGTACACCCAACAAATCTACACAGCGGATGAAATTGACTATCCTGGTGGCGGCCTCATCAACAGTATAGCCTTTTACAACAAGGGAACTGCCAAAACCCGCACATGGGATGTTTATCTGGTCAACACCGACAAATCATCCTTTTCGGGCGCAAACAATGATTGGGTTGATGTCAGCCAAGGTACGCTGGTATTCAGCGGTAGCATCAGTTTGACCGCCAACCAATGGACGCCTATTACCTTCACTACTGCATTTGACTATACCGGCAGCAACCTTGCCGTCGTGGTTAACGACAAAACCGGCTCATATTCGAGCGGTCAAAGTTGCTTGGTATTCACTCCGAGTGGAGACCAAGGCACACAAGCCCATTACATAGCCAGAGACGGCGACCCGTACGACCCCAGCAACCCCAATAATGGTTATAGTTACAACCAAGCTTCCGTCACATACAAAAACCAAATCATACTCGACATTGCAGCTTCAACCGTCACATGCGCCAAACCCAAAAACTTCAATGCGACTAACATCACCGCCCATACCGCCACTTTGACTTGGACATCAGGTGCCGAAAGTCAAAGCGACTGGGATGTGTATGTGACCACAACAGAGACTGACATTCCCGATGAAAATACCACGCCAACTTACCAAGTCACGGAATGCAGCAAGGCATTAACCGATCTTACTGCTCTAACCACATATTATGCCTACGTTCGTGCCAATTGCGGAGATGGCGATTTGAGCAAATGGGCCAGCAAGACCTTCACCACCACCCGTGAAGCTCTTGCTGTAGACGCCAATCACCCTTACTCACAGGATTTTGAGGCTAACAACGATTGGGGCTTCACCAACGGCAGCCAGACCAACAAATGGTCATGGGGCAGTGCCACCAATAACGGAGGAACGAAAGCCATGTACATTTCCAATGACAATGGAACGAGCTATTTATATACGGTCAATAGCACCACGGTAGTCTTTGCCTCCATGTTACTCAACTTTGCACAAGGCACCTATACATTCTCATTCAACTGGCAAGCCAAAGGAGAAGGTAGCTCATATAATCAGTATGACTATCTTCGTGCAGTATTGGCACCAGGAGATGTTGAATTTACCGCTGGGAGTTTGCCTTCGGGAGTCGGTTACAAAACTCTTCCTGAAACATGGATTGCTTTAGATGGCGGACAGCAACTTAATCTCCAAGACGGTTGGCAAAGCCAGACTGCGGAAGCCTCCGTTTCGGGCACCTATACCATGGTATTTATCTGGCGTAACGATAGTAGCGGTGGCAACCAGCCCCCTGCGGCCATCGACAACATCAGCATCAGTTACATGACCTGCCCAAGACCCACCAACCTGACAGCAAGCAATGTAGCAGGCCGCACTGCTACATTGAGTTGGACCGAAAACGGTAACGCCACCAACTGGGTGCTGCAATATGCAACCAATTCAAGTTTCACCGACAACCTCTCTGAAATCGCTGTCAGCGGCACAGCAGCCAAAGATTTGACAGGACTTGCTCCTGAGACCAAGTACTACGCCCGCGTGAAATCCGTTCTTGGCAACGAAGAAAGTTCATGGAGCGATGTCACAGACTTCACCACCACGGTGACCTGCCCCAAACCGACCAACCTGAACGCAAGCAACATCACCACCACTTCCGTAACACTTTCGTGGAGTGCGGGCGGCAGCGAATGCGGCTGGGACATCAGCATCTGCGAGACGACCACCATGCATCCCGAAACAGATGGCGTGATTTATTCCGTCAGCGAAAACCCCTATACCATTGATGGGCTCACCCCCGACAAGATGTATTATGCCTATGTCCGCGCCAATTGCGCAGAAGAAGGCTTAAGTGTGTGGAGTATCACAAAAGGCTTCACCACCCTACCGACTTGCATCAAACCCACGAATTTCTCTGCAAGCAATGTCACCTCTTCAAGCGCCACGCTTTCATGGGCAGCAGGCGAAGCAGGCCAAGACGCTTGGAACGTCATGTACAAGAAGGACTCGGACAGCGAATGGACAACAGTTCCTGTAAACACAACGACCTATACCGTCACAGGCCTCAGTCCCGTTTCCACCTATTACGCCAAGGTACAGGCAAATTGCGGAGAAGGCGACCTGAGCAAATGGGCTGAAACGACCTTCACCACTGGCTGCGGTGCCATCGATTTGCCATACACTTGCGACTTTGAAGGCACATCACAAACCGTCAACAGCTGCACAATTCCGAGTTGCTGGAGTGTAATCAGAGGCTATTATAACAGTACTTATAGGTATGGCGTCCCGACTATGGCAACGCCAAGCACATCCACACAACCAATCGTGAAACAAACCCATAGTGGTTCATATAGCCTCTATTTCCTCAACAGCACTTATTACGGGACTTCAGAAGAGTATGCCATCTTGCCTGAAATCAGTGATGCTTATGACATGAGCAACATTCAAATCAGATTCTGGGTGAGAAGCTACAGTTC
>JAFWRA010000151.1 GCA_017508895.1 Bacteroidales bacterium | reverse complement strand
TTTGCGTTAATTATCCTATTGACGCAATGCCAAAGCCATTTGTGGCCAAGACCACATCAAACGCCAAAGGCTTCTACGAAATCAATCTTGCTCCTGGCACTTACTCGATATTTTTATTGTATAACGGGAAACTGACGGATGGAGGTGGACTCGATGGCTATGGTGGCATCAATCCTATTACTATCAACTCGGACGAAAAGATTGAAAGGCAACTTGTTTTGGACCACGCCGTGTATTGAAACCATCAATTGAAAAACAACGAAGCCACGCTATTTTGGCGTGGCTTCGTTGTTTATTGTGTCGTCTTCATCCGCACTGTCTCACAAACCAAGAGAACACTCTCAAACTATCACCATCCGTCTTGAACATGTACTCGGGGTGCCATTGCACGGCACAGACGAAACGCTTGCCCTCCATTTTTACGGCTTCGATGAGGCCGTCGGGAGATTCGGCCATGGGAACCAAGCCTTTGCCGAGGTCTTTGATGGCTTGGTGGTGCAGCGTGTTCACCTCGAGGGTGTCTTTGCCTAATAGCGTTTGCAGATCGCCACTCAGCAAGACTTTATGCGTTGGAACGCCGTAGGGCTTGCCCTGTCTGTGGACGATATCCGAAGGATGCTGCGAAGGAAGGTCCTGCCAAAGTGTACCACCAAGAAACGCATTGATGAATTGTAGTCCACGGCAGATGCCGAGAATGGGTTTATCGGCTTGCAGCGCCTTCGTCAGCAACAGCGTTTCCAACTTGTCGCGTTCGGGGCTGGGAACGACGGTTCCAGTGGCATCCTTCATTCCATAAAACTCAGGCGCGACATCCTGGCCGCCCGTAAACAGAAAACCATCACAGGTTTCCACAATGCGGTCAGCGTCAGCTTCTGACATTTCAATAGGCAGGACGACAGGAACTCCTCCAGCCGCCTTGATGCCGTCCATATAATCCGGCAGCATCCAAACACTCTTGCGCTCCGCATCCCATAGCGGCGTGACGCCTATAATCGGTGACTTGCTCATGGTTTAATTCATAAAAGTTGTAAAAAGCTTATCAAGTCCATCAGCCAATGTTCATCGTTTTTTTATCAAAAGCCAGTGACCGGCACTTGTGTTGCCCTCACGAAGCAATACTCCTTTCTTCTGCATGGCAGCAATGTCACGTCTGATGGTACGAAGATCTACTGACAAAACTAGTGACATTTTCTTGCCTGAAATAAAGGCGTCATCATCTATCAAATCACATATTTTCTTCTGTCTTTCAGTTAATTGTACTGGTGACAAACTAGTGACATCACTACTGACATTTTTCCGTCCACTTACGACATCATACCCTCGTTGGAATGTCACCAAAGTGCCACCGCAATGAGATTTCACCGTTGGCATCGGCAATCCGACTTTCTCAAATCCGTCATGTATCTTCTTGTAACCACGTCCCCACGTGTCGATATAACCAGCCTTGAACATGGTATCGGCAATGTTCCGATTGCGTGGTTTCGATGAATGTTTGTCATAAAGCACCTTTTCATCATAGCCTTGAGCATTCGCAAAGCCGCAAATCCACTTTAGAAATTCGTCCTTCCAAATGCTTTTGAACTCAATGTTCTGACACTCCTTTGGTTTTATCTTGCCCATGTCAAATCAATTTGAAACTGTGCAAAGGTACAAATTTTCCAACATGCCAAGTACGGTGAAATGCCCCCCCTTAAAAACAATTCCTCTCTCGTTTCTTTATTTCGCTTTTTTCTTATCTTTGCCCCAACAATCAATTTAAGTCAGATGAAAAAGAAACACCTCCTCTTCACGGTTGCCTGCCTTGCCATAGCGGTGCCAATTCTCGCCATCTCTTACGGCCACAACCTCACCCAGACATTACGCGTGCTACGCAACGAGTTGAGTGCCGATTATCAACAAATCGACAAGAACCGCGAACGACTTACCGAGGACTATGAGAAACAACGCCAAAAAATGATTGACGTGATGAAGCAATGCGACGAACTCTCGCTGATGCTGTATTCACAAAAGCAGGGCTTCACCTTCGATGTAAGCTATGCCTTGCAGCGGGTCACCGAGAAATACAACGAGTTCAACCAAGACCGCAGGCCTTTCGACCGCATCGTGAGCAACCTCAACGTTGAGATGGAACGCCATGCCCGCCTTATTGAGTCGCTGCGCCGCCTGCCTCCTGAGCTCGACACCATCATCGGCATTCCCGATAGTCTGCTCATCCACTACGATTCACTCAACCCGCTCTTTTTCAGCTCCGCGCACCTCGCACTGGACGAGGAACTCAAAGCCATGGCCGACTCTATCTCTGCCGTGCCTTTCGTGCTCGATGAGCAAGGTGAGGACAATCGCGAGCAATGCATTTTCTATGCCGGCGAACTACTCAAAATGTACGCCGAGACCAAAGCCGTCGTGGTGGCCGACAGTATTCACTACTACGAGACTTTCCTGCGCCTGAAGGAGACTTACGATTACGCACACGACTACTACCAAGTGCTGCAAAACCGTATCTTCGTCGAAGGGCAAACGCCTTGGTACACCATCTTGCAGCATCCAGGACGCTACTGGAGGCAAGCGATGGAAGATGCGCACGAGAAATATGACTCTGCCTCCCTGTCATCATTGTTCAAGAGAGGCCATGCTGAGCGGTCGTCAAATACGGGTTGGGAGTATTCGCTTCAGGTTTTCATCATCGTCCTGTTTGTCATCGAGCTGCTGGTGATTTGGCTCATTGTCTCGCTGTTGCTCATCCCTGCCTTCCGTTACTTCAAGCCCTTGAAGGAGATCGACAAAGAACGACGACGTTTCATCTCGCTGTTGGTGGCCATTTTCATCACCATCATTTTCAACACCAACATCGGTGGCGACGGCCTGCTCCATATCGCAGCGCGACTCACCAATACCTTCCTGTGGCTGTTGGAGGCCATCCTTCTCGCATTGCTTTTAAGGCTGAAACCCAAACAGTTGAAGTATAGCATCAGGCTGTATCTGCCTACCTTCTGCATGGCTTTGGCCGTCATCGGTTTCCGTGTCGTCTTCATGCCCAACACGCTGATGAACTTCGTCTTCCCGCCAGTGCTTATCGCCTTTTTCGTGTGGCAGCTCTTCGCTTGCCTCCATAATGCGAAGAAAGTCGAGCGTGTCGACCGCTTTTTGGGCTGGATTTCGCTGGTGGCGACAGGTGCTACCTTGGGCGTGGCCATCGCGGGATATATCTTCGCATCCTTGCTTATTCTTGTGTGGTGGTACTTCCAGTTGGCCGTCATCCACACCTTCTATACCATCCTCGACCTCATCGTGCAGTATCGTGAGAAGCGCATGAAGCCCCGCATCGCGGATTACCGCTCGCGCATCACCTTTATCACTGGCCCTGGCAAGGAGACGTTGATGTTTGGGGCTACATGGTTCTACGACTTGGTCAAGGACGTGGTGCTTCCCGTAATGGGACTGCTCTCCATCCCCTTCTGCCTCCATCTGGCTCTCGACGTGTTCGATTTTGAGGACTTGTACAACAACATCTATCACAAAAACTTCGTTCAACTCGTCAACGACAGCGGCGCCGACACGTTCAGGATGTCGTTCCATGGGATTTTGCTCATCATCAGCCTGTTCTTCGTGTTCCGCTATATCAATCAAGCCTTGCATGCCATTTGGCAGCAAGTTCGTTACGCCATCTTCATGAAAAAAAACCACCGCAAGACCATCCGCAACAACGAAATCAACCTTTCGTTGGGGAACAGCATCATCAGCGTCTTGACTTGGTTCATTTACATTGTCGTCATCGTCTTGACGTTGCATATCCCAACCAGCTCATTGAGTCTCGTGGCAGGCGGTCTCTCTGCTGGTATCGGTTTCGCCCTCAAGGATACCCTCAACAACTTCATCTATGGCATCCAACTCATGTCGGGTCGTTTGCGTGTCGGCGACTGGATTGTATGCGACGGCATCCGTGGCAAGGTCACTCACATAGGTTACCAGAGCACTGAGATTGAGACCGTTGATGGTGCCGAGATGTCGTTTCTCAATGCGACCTTGTTCGCCAAAAACTTCAGTAACCTCACGCGTAACCATGGTTATGAGTTCGTCAAGATTACGGTGGGTGTGGCATACGGCACCGACATCCAGCGTGTGCGTGAGCTGTTGGGAGAGGCTTTGATGAAGCTACAAGACAAAGACGCTTTTGGACGCGACATCGTGGATTCGAAACGTGGCATCAACATCACCTTGGAAGAGATGGACGACAGTGCGGTCACCATCGCAGTGAAGCAGCAGGTATTGGTGGCGGAGCGTGTAGGTTACATCGACCGTGCCAAGGAGATGATTTACAACACCTTGAACGAGAACGGCATCGAAATCCCCTTCCCGCAATGCGATGTACATCTTGTCAGAGAAGAATAATTTACTAATTTTGCAAACAACTAAACTGCATGAATTATGAAAAAGCTATTTCTGATCCTTGTCATCATGGGATGCTCATTTGGGCTTTCGGCTCAGGACTATGTGACCCTCGACCAGATTCGTGATAATTGGCAATCGAAGAGCATCGAAGTTGAAGATGCCTCGCCTGCAAATATCTTGGAGTTGGTGAGCGCTTTTCAGCAGGTTTGGCCCACCTATTCGGGCAGGGAATTGATCAAGTTCGCATTTTCGGATGAGGAATATGACAACACCGATAAGATAGTCGACTTGAAGAACGGCTACGTGAGATATTCGGAAGACGACCCCGAAGCCGAGTCCGATGAAATGCTGGATGCATGTGTTTGGAACCGGAAGAACGGCCACAAGCTTTTTGCCGTGACGCTTTCTCGGATGACACCTTCGGAATTGGTGGTGCTCTGTTTCTATGACTACGACTTGAAAGCGAATACCCTCACACCTGAAAAAAGCCTTGCCACACTGTTTACCCCCTCATTCCCTTGTTACCGCTACAGGGTTTTTCTGCCCCAAACTGGCAAAAACCTGGTCATCAACGAGTACTTCGGAAGCATCACTATCGAGCACACATACGGCTGGGACGGGATGAAACCTGCAAATCCGCGAATCACCATCGACCGGTTGGACAACTGCCAAGCGCAATTCAACGCGGACTATTTCGGTGACGAACGCCATCCGTTCACCCAATATGCCATGACGGACATCGATAATGATGGCAACCCTGAGTTGGTTTTGCAATCAGACAACGAAGAGTTTCGTGCGGTCTATTCCATTGCCTTGACTATCGATTTGCTCGCTGGAGAGAACGGTATGCGTTTTTTGTCATTCTACAAGAATGCCGTAGGCCATACAGGCAGTTGTGGCGCCTTATGTATGTCAGGGGTATATGTCATTTTGAGCGAAAGCAGCCCAAAATCGTACCTTATGGCCGTGTCGGAATGGGATGAGCAAGAAGAGGACTATGCTGAAAGTAGCTACACCTTGGACGGGATGGAAATATCGAGGAAAAAAGGTAGAGAAATGGAAAGCGCATTAGGTGAGCCCTACGAACCCAAACTGGAATGGACAAAGCTGACTGTGGATTGAATATGTACTAAGGAATGCAGAATTATTGTACTTTTGCAGCCTAAAATCAATCAAAATGAAGAGAACCCTTATCATCATAGCCGTTTCGTTGCTTCTTGCCTCCTGTGGAAACAAGCAACCTCAAGGAACAACCACTACCACTGAAAAGCCAAAGAAATCAGTGACCGTTCCTAATTTCAACGCCGACTCGGCTTACCAGTTTGTGGCCAAGCAGACCAACTTCGGTCCACGCGTGCCCGAAACCCAAGCTCATGCCGACTGTGCCGAATGGCTCACCTCCAAGCTCGGAGAATATGCCGACACGGTCATCGTCCAAGCATTCCGTTCACGCTTGTATAACGGAAACGGCATTGATGGAAAAAACATCGTTGGGGTCTTCCATCCCGAGGCCAAGAAACGCATCGTGCTCTGCGCCCATTGGGACTCGCGTCCTTTTGCCGACCACGACCCTGACGCAGCCAACACACACAAGCCTATCGACGGTGCCAACGACGGCGCCAGTGGTGTGGGCGTACTGATGGAATGTGCCCGTCAGTTCAAGTTACACGAACTGCCTTCAAACTTAGGCATCGACATCGTTTTGTTCGACCTTGAGGACTACGGCCCACATCAGGACGATGCAGAGAAATACTATGATGACAGGGTCAACCATTGGGCCTTGGGCTCACAATATTGGTCGAAACAGCCGCATGTCTATGGTTATAAAGCTTATTATGGTATCCTCCTCGACATGGTGGGCGGCAGCAACCCCAACTTCCCTAAAGAGTATTACTCACAAGGCTTCGCCGCTTGGGTGAGTAACAAGGTCTGGCGCAAGGCTTACGATTTAGGCTATCGCCCTTATTTCAACAATGAACTGGGCACCATGATCAGCGACGACCACATCCCGATGAATCAGATTGCCGGCATCCCGACCATCGACATCATCGACCTGCAACCCAACAGCAGCAACGAGTGTTTCCCTGAAGTGTGGCATACCTTAAACGACAACCTCGAACATATCGACAAGACGACTTTAGGCATGGTCGGTGATGTGCTTCTTAATATTGTGTATGAAGAATGATTTCAAATTAACAACAATAACATTCAAACCATTAAAAAATGAAAAAAGTAGTTCTTATCATGATTGCAGTCATGGGATTGGCATTTGCCTCCCAGGCTCAAGACAACAACCTTGGTGTCAGGTTGGGTGGTGGTCAAGGTTACAACGCTGAGCTTTCCTGGCAGCATGGAATTGACGACAACCGCATGGAATTCGATCTGGGTTGGGCAAACTACAATGATGCCTCCAGTTTTAGCTTGACAGGCATTTACCAATTTGTCTTTGATCTCCCCTACAATTTTGCTTGGTTCATCGGCCCTGGAGCTAATGTAGGCATGACATCATTCGATGAGAGAGCTCATTTTGCGCTTGCTCTTGCCGGACAAGTTGGTGTCGAGTACGATTTTGCGGCCATTCCGTTGCAATTGTCTTTAGACATCCGCCCGCGTTTGTATGTCGTTCCAAGCACGGATTTCCATTGGGGTGACATCGCTCTAGGAATCCGTTACAGATTCTAAGAAACAGATGTGAACAGACGAAAAAAGACCGCATTGCTGCGGTCTTTTTTCGTTCTATAACCCATTGATGTAATTGTTCAGCTCTCGCTTCGAGGACTCGTAGGAAAAAGCCTCATTAAGCAAGTAGTATTTGTTCTGGTCAACACAATTAGCGTAAGCGAACTTGGCAAACTCCAACTTGTTGCTCTCAAAGGAGAACAGCTTGCAGATGCCGAGGATTTGGCTGGCCGTCATTGGGTTGGCCGAAATCACCTGTTTGGCCACGGTCAGTTTCGAGCTATCGAACGACTCATCGGAAATCACCTGGTAGGCATCCTCATAGTCCTGAGGAGTCATGCCAAATTGCATTGGTGGTACAGGAGGTGTAGGAGGCACAGGAGGCTGGACATTCCCTCCAACAGAAGGTTGTTCGGTAACCAAATCCATGGTCACTTCGGGACGGACATGGATTTGGGAATAATCCATTCCGAACAATTTGTCGTCACGAACAATAGTGAGGGTCTGGGATTGCTTGAGGTCAACAAACTGGCCCACACAGTTTTGCAGCGGGTTGTCAAGTTCAACACGGATGTAAAAGCTGTCTTCCCAAAGGTTGCGGACGCAGATGGAGCGTACAGGCTGCTCGTTTTGCAACACATCGTCGACAAATAGCCAGAAACTCAACCCCCGAGGGGCGACGATGGTCAAAGTTGTACTTCCATGATGGTTGCCTCCGTGATGGTGTCTCACCGTGGCCACTTGCGCCATGCTAGGTAGGGCCATAAACAAGATGAGGAAGAAAAATAGATGTTTTTTCATATCGGTAAATTTTTAAATCATTCAATAATGACCTTTTGGGTCACCACCTTGCCACCAATGACACTGACAAAATAGAGGCCAGCCGGCAAGTCACTGACATCAATGGTTGTTTGCTTGTCCATGACAAAACCACGCACCTCCACACCTTGTGCATTGACAATGTGGACGCAGAGCTTGCCTTGTTCATAATCAGTGGCAATGGTCATCTGGCCCTTCACTGGATTAGGCGAAATCGTGACCGTGAAGGGATCTTTCTCGAAGTCGACATATTCCTTAATGCCCACCAAGGTGCCTTCGCTATTGGAACGGCTCACCACCATGCCACTGACTCTCAAAATCGGGTTGTCGGGGTCGGTGCAGTGGGGGCAGGAGTTCTGTCCATCGTGGCAATCGGGATAGTTGGGGTGGCATTGGTCGATATAGGTCGGGTCGAACTGATAAAAGAGATGAGCACCGCCCTGAGGCACATACTCATTCATATCGTAGTCCCACACAAGGGCGATACTGCCGGGACACCAGCCACTGCGGTTGTGCGGCCAAGTGCCGTTTTGAGGCTGACAGCCAGCGGGGTTTGGGTTACAGGTACGCCACAGGTGTTGGTCGAATTTGAGGCTGCCGTTCACATAAACATGGTGTGTTGCCTCGTAAAACTCTGCAGCGTTGCCCGTGTTGTAAGCACTTCCACCACTCATGGCACTGCTCCAGTTGTGGCCGCTGGTGATGACCTTCAAATGGGCTTCCTCTGTATTCTCGGCAAACTCAAAATCCACCTCAGGCAAGGGTTGCAGGTTGGCATAGTCACCGAAGTCGTAAGGGCCGAACCAGATGGGCTGAACATCGCTATACAAATAGTCAGGTGTGCCTTTCTGCATATTGAAAGTCAAGATGGGACAATAGCCGCTGCCGTCCCAAGTCTGGTAGTAGACCTCGAACTCGACCAAACCTTGCAGGATGGAGGTGTAATCCGTGACATCCACATCGTCGTCACACTCCACACCGAAAGGCGAACAGTAGCGGAACAGTTCCACCCATTCGCCACGGAAATTCTTCACACGCACATAGCCAATGCGGTCGTAAGGGTCGCAGTCGCCATTGACACAACGGTGGTCGTAATGGGCATTGATGGAAGTGAAAGCACCCACATGCGAAGGCAGTGCATATTCACCATGTGCAGTCTGATTGGATGAAGTGACAACGAGGTCACCGTTCATAGCCACGGCATCTACATTGTTGAAGTCGTTGGTTATGGTGAAGTGGTTGCTGACAGTGGTCGTCTTGCCGCCGCTCTGTGTGATGCTGGCCGTCAGGTCGAAGTCGCCGAAAGCGATGGGCTCCCACATGGCGTACCAATAGCCGTTTTCCGGATTCTCTGGGTAGGCCGTCTGCAGCTGCACTGTCTGACCGCCGACACTACAATGCACGTCTTCAAACTTGATGACATTGCCATGTTCGATATAAGCGCTCAACACCAGCAACATGGGTTTCAGTTCGGTCATATAGACGTTGAGACCTTCATAAGGTCTGCGGATGGTGATTTCAGGCGTGAAGTTGTCGGGGTCGACCACCTCGAACGTGCGGTTGACCGCGGGAGCGGCTTGCCATTGGGTGCCATCGCCAGGCTGAGTGGCTCTAACCTTCACGGTGCCCTCCTCTCCCGTCAGCGTGATGGTGTTGCCCTCCAATGTGGCCGGACCTTCCACAATCTCGAAGCTGACAGGCAGTCCAGAGGTAGCCGTGGCATTGACTTGGAAAGGCTGGTCGAAGACGAGCTTGTCGGGAATGGCATCAAACTCAATGAATTGAGAAGCCAGGCCTGCAGGTATGTGGCGCACAGTAACATTGTCGAAGCCGCCATGAGAGCTGCTAAGGAAGAACATGCCATCCCATGCAGCAGGGTCGAAGCGGTCGCCACTGCCTGGAGTGAGGCCTGCATTAAGACCTTGTATCTCAGGGACAGGTTCAAACTCGCCCGAGCAGCCATAGTCAGCAAAGAGAGTGACCGCCCCATGGCCTCCGTTGGCTTCAAGGTCAATCATGATTTTCCAGCGTGTCCAAGTGCCGTATTCGTTTTGGTAATCGAAATCGACAGGCATGGTGTTGTCGGGCAAAACAATACCATTGACAAAGCTCGGTCTTGGGTCTTGACCAGTGGTGATGAAATAGATGCCACCGTCTTGCACGGGCAGGTTAGGGTTGGGGCAGGTAGCCTCATAACTCATAGGAGGCAACACAACGCCATCGCCGTCGGCATCGTAGCCGATACCGAAGCATGTGCCCCACCAATTGCGAAACATGTCGATTTCAACCTCGATGATGCCGCCCGTTGAGAAATCGAACGGAAAGGCTTCGGTTGATTTGTGGGTGGCCACTTCGCCGAAGTTAGTATTTGCGTTGTCGAAGAAAGCGCCCATGGTTTCATCGGGGGTGGTTTGGCCGCCACCGCCGAGGTATTCGGTCTTCAGCACGCCGCCGCCCGCACTATGGGCGCGCGCCACCCAACCGCCTTGACCGTTGAGCGGAGCGCCTTCATTATAGTTGTTGAAATTGTCGGTAGCTTCGGTCTGGGCCATCAGGCCGATAGCAAAGACCATCGATGCGAAAAGCAAAGTTATTCTTTTCATAATTCTGGTATTTATTCAATTACAACTTTCTTGGTCACGACTTTTCCACCGATGACATTGACGAAATACAAGCCTGAAGGCAGGTCGCTCACGTCGATGGTGGCTTGCTTAGCCATGCTGAATCTGCGCACTTCAACGCCATAGGAGTTGAGGATGTGGACGCTCGTGCGACCCAACTCATAATCCGTGGTGATGGTCATATTGTTCTTCACTGGGTTGGGCGTGATGGCCACATCGAACGGATCCTCGTCCACGTCGGGATATTCGGGCGTGTCAAGCAGGATGTCGGTGTTGTGGCTGTAAGTCACCAGTTTACCGGAAACCTTAATATAGGGGTTGCTGGAATCCTGACAATTGGGGCAGTTGTTTTGCCCATTAACGCAGTCAGGATAGTTGGGATGGCATTGGTCGACATAGTTGGGGGCAAACTCGTAAGTCACCTCGGCACCGCCATCGGCAAGATAGTCGTCGAGGCTATAGCGCCACACCAAACCTATGCTACCCGGGCACCAGCCACTACGGTCGTATATCCAAGTGCCATTCTGAGGCTGGCAACCCGCAGGATTGGGACTACAGGTGCGCCAGAGATGTTGCGTGTAAGTCACAGCGCCGTTGATCTTGATGTTGTGTGTGGCCTCGTAGAATTCGGCGGCATTGCCTGTGTTGTAGTTGCCGTTGGTGCCACTGCTCCAGTTATGACCCGTGGAGACTAGACGCAACTCTGCTTTTTCGACGCAAGGATCAAATTCGAGATGGCGTGTCGGTACGGAGCAAAGGTTGGCATAGTCGCCGAAACTGTAGTTACCAAACCACAATTCGCTCATGTCGACATAGGTGTATTCGGGCGTACCCTTGGTGTAATCAAAGGTGATGATGGGGTTGTAGCCGTCGCCCGACCAGACATCGAAATGCAGTTCAAACTCAACGAGACCTTGCAACAAGGTGGTGAAGTCGCTGACATCGAGGTCGTCGTCGCATTCCTTGCCAAAAGGTGTGACATAGCGGAAGAGCTCGACCCACTCGCCACGGTAGTTCTTCACGCGGCAGTAGCCAACACGGTCGTATGAGTCGCAGTTGCCGTTCACGCAGTTGTGGTCATAGTGCATGTTGATGGCATTGAAGGCATTGACGTGCGAGGGGAAGGCATACTCGGCATAGCTGGTTTGGTTGCTGGGAGCCACCACAAAGTCGCCGTTGCAAGCGGTTACCATCATGTCGTTGTAATCGGTGGTGACCTCGAAGGAGTTGGTGGCCGTCGTGACCTTGCCGCCCGTCTGGGTGATGCTGACGGTCATGTCGTAGGTGCCTGCGCCAGAGGGCGTCCAGGTGGTGTACCAGTAGCCGTTGTCGGGGTTGTCGGGATGATCGGTTTTCAAGGTCAATTCTAGGCCGTCGACGGAGCATTTCACTTCATTGAACTTGAGGACGTCGGGGTGGTCGATGTAGGCACTCAACACGATGAGGATAGGATTCTCGAAGTCAGGCATGTAGACCTTGGTGCCTTCGTAGGGTCGACGGATGGTGATTTCGGGAGCATAGTTGGCGGGGTCGACGACATAGAACGAGCGGGTCACTGTGGGAGCAGCCTGCCAGTTGGTGCCGTCGCCGCCTTGCATGGCACTCACTCTCACCATACCTTCTTCGCCTGTCAGCGTGAGGATGTTGCCTTCCACTGAAGCGGGGCCTTCGACGACCTCAAAAGTCACGGGCAGACCCGAAGAAGAGGTTGCGTTCAGGGTGATAGGGTCGGCGGTGATCAGTTGGTCGGGGATGGCGTCAAAGTCGATGAACTGCTGAGACAAGCCTCCGGGGAAGTGGCGGACGGTGAAGTTGTCGAAGCCGCCCCAGCCGCTGTTGAGAAGGAATATCTTGTCCCACATGGCGGGGTCAAACTTGTCGCCACTGCCAGGGGTGAGGCCCAACGGGAAGCCTTGACATTCGGGGACGGGCTCAAACTCACCGTTCAGCACGTCACGTTTCATATACAGGGTGACGGCACCGGCGCCGGCGTTGGCATCAAGGTCGATGGAAATTCTCCAGCGGTACCATTGGTGTGAAGGCTCAAAATTGACATGTGCCGACAATTTGTTGTTGGGCAACACGACACCGCTCATGAAATTCGGATTGTCGCTGACGTTAGTGGTCAGCATATAGATGCCGCCGTCGGGCAAAGTGCTGGTCGAGTCGGGGATGATGGGCTCGTGGTTTCCTTTGATTGGGGGAAGCACAAAGCCGTCGCCGTCGCCATCGTAGCCGATGCCGAAGAGATCGCCCCAGTGCTCGCGCCACATGTCGCATTCCACTTCGATGATGCCGCCCGTGCTGAAGTCGAAGCCGTATTCCGCGATGCTGCGGGTGGCGATGTCGCCATAGCTGGTGCCTGAGCAGGTGGAGAACACGCCGATGCTTTCATCTGGAGTGGGGGTCCATGGTTGGGAGCCCCAGAAGTAGGCAAAATAGCCTGTGTACAGGTATCTGCCGCCATTGCCGGCGCTGTGCACCTTGGTGATCCAGCCGTCTTGGCCGTTGAGGGCAGGGCGGTTGTTTTCGTCTCCAGTATCCAAATAATCGTTGAAGTCGAAGGTGACTTCGGTCTGTGCCGTAAGGCCGATGGCAAAGACCATCATAGTCAATAGAAGTAGAATTTTTTTCATAGGAAATAGTTTTAAGTTGATGGGACAAAAATACGTATTTTATCGAAGACTGCAAAAGATTTCCTAAATTTGCGGGCATGAAAGCGAAGCTTTTCGTCATAGGGTTGTTCTTGTTGGCCTTTGTCGCCTGCACATCAAGAGCCAAGGTCGCTGAGCATGGGCAAAGCGAAGAAGGGCCGAATCCAGAGTTATCCGCCATCGACAGCCTGATGTGGCGCCAGCCCGACAGCGCCTTGGCGGTGCTGCAGCAGTTTGCGGCCAGCCCCAAGGCCGACAGCCTCGATGAGTTGAATGGGCATTACTTCCAACTGCTGATTTCGGAGTTGCTGTATAAGAACTATTATGACCAAAGCAACCGAGAGGAACTGCTGAAGGCGATGGCGTATTTTGATTCGCTGTGTAATTGTACAGGCGTTGCGCGCAACAGCTCTACCATCGCGTTTCTGGATGCCCGCGCCCACTATATTAATGGTGTGGGATACTACGAACGCGACAGCGTAGTGGAAGCCTGCAAGGAATACCTGAAGGCTTTGGAGGTGATGGAAGGGTATTTTGAGGAAAAGGAACTGGTGGAACATAAAGCGCAATTTGTGGCGTTGGCATGTACACATTTGACAGATTTGTTTTCCGACCAGTACCTTCATGAACAGGCTATTTATTTCGGCAAAGAATCTTTGGTATATTATAACAAATATGACGCTTTCAAAAGTCATGTGGCTTGGGTGCTGAATGCAATCGGATCGCATTATGACATGATGAATAATTATGATAGTGCGGTTTACTACTACAATGAAGGACTTATAATTCTTCCTGATACTAACAGCTTAATTTTCAGAGACCTCGCTACGCATCTTGCGTTTCTTAATTATAATAAAGATAAAACCATGAAAATTGCATTGTGTCAATTGCACAATCTTATTAATCAATCACAAAGCAAAAAAGAAAGTCTATCGCGCTATGCAATTATAGGTGACATCTTTTACCAAGAAAAACAATTTGATTCTGCAGCGTTTTATTTGAGCAAGGTATTTCACAACAGCCAGAGTGTTGATTCCAAGAAACAGGCCGCTGAATGGTTGGTTGAGATTTGCAAGGCTCAAGGCAAAGACTTCGAAGCACACGAATATGCTGATTTTTTGGTTCCTTTTGCCAACTTGAACGAGAACAACAGTCATCTGAAATCGCAACTGGCCGAACTTTGCAATGAATATGGGCAATCCAGACAAGATAGAAAAATTCTTCGTCAACAGGACAAAGCTTTGTGGAAAGATGTTTATATTATCAGCGGAGTTTTCTTGACCGTTATGCTATGCTTCCTTTCTTATCTTTTCATTAGAAAGAGAAGTCAAGAAGCCGATCATGATGAGAAAACGAAGCCTGAAGCCGTCACTAAACCGACAGAAGCCCAGTCTTTCAGTTTCGCAGAAAGTTATGCCGACGAACCAATTTGCCAGCATATTTTGGCCGTATGCAACGACAAGAAAAACCCCATCAAATCCACGGTCCCTTACTCAGCATATTCAGGAATATCTCTTGACAATACGCAAATGGCACAACTGAGAAATGCCGCCTACCACCATTATGGCATATTGTTTGAAAAATTGGGAAAAGAGCACCCTGAGTTGAAAGGCAAAGACTACCAATATTGTTTCCTGTGTCTTTTAGGCATGGATAACGTACAGATTGCAGCTTTGCTTCAGAAATCCAACAGCACAATTTGGGATCGTGAGAAAAGACTGCAAAAGATTCTTGGCAGCAACGACAAGATTGCAATCATTCTTCATGGCATGATTACACATTCATAATCAATTTATTATAGAAAAACCGAAAAAACCGAATTCATTTTTTCTTGACCAGATTGTGTGAGGTCATGTACTTTTGCATCGAAATTTTAAAATATAAAGTCATGCAATACACAAAACTCAAACAATTCATGCTACTGCTGTCCATATTTTTGCCGACAGCATGGTGCGGTGCCAACACCACAAACATAGTAGATGGTGTAAGTCACATTAATATCAAGGAAAGCTCTGTTCAGGATGTCCCCCGTGGTTCCTCCATCCTTGCTTCCATCAATGGTCATTATTTAATGGTGACTTTCACCGAAAACCTCGGCCAAGTGGTTGTGGAAGTGACAACAGCTTCGGGTGGCGCGGTAGAATGCCTTTCGATAACTACGCCGAATGGCCTGCAAATCTACATCCCCAACACGGGCGACTACATCGTCACCTTCACCCTTCCCAACGGGGACGAGTATTATGGTGAGTTTATGGTGACGGATTAAAGTCAAAATCATCAATTTAATAATTGACAACAAATTTAAATTTCATGAAGAAACAACTGTTATCAATCCTGGTATCCTTGCTGCTGGCTGGAACTTCCTTCAGCCAGCAGGAGGGATTTTTCAACGTCTATGAGGACCAGGACAAGTCTTGG
>JAFWRA010000150.1 GCA_017508895.1 Bacteroidales bacterium | reverse complement strand
TCCTGCGCTGGGTAGATACCATCCGTTGTCGTAGTCAACGGCCCATGCTGCAGGAAAAATGGAGCTGTTGCCTTCTGCACGGATGATACCTGTGTTGGTATGACCGTCCAAATCGTGCATGGCATTGCGGGCGTTGCTAATGTTAGGTAGATTAGCGATATCGTATTCGTAGTATCTACACCATTTGATGGAAGAGCTTTGGTTGTTGAGCGCGACGGCCCAGCCGTGAGCGTCGGTGTTGTCGATGTAAAACACGATGCCTTCAGCTGTCTTCCCCGATGAAGGGAACGCTTCGCGGCTTAAAATGCTGCCATCGGTGCAGAGGATGTCACCGATGCTGACTTGGCTGATGAGGCATGTCGGCAACAACAGGATGAAGAGGACGATGGTGATGATTCTGTTTTTCATAGCGGTTCTGTTTTTAGTTTGGTTCGAGCAATACCATAGGCTGTTTGTATCTCAACGAGATAGAGTGAGGGAGGAAGGGATGGTAGGGGAAGCTCCACATGGTCGGCTTGGTTGACTGGATAATCCCAAACGCATTGCCCTTGCAGGTTGTACAGTTTAATCCTCACAATGCTTTCGGCTTCAATGGTTACTTTGTCGTGTGCGGGATTGGGATATATGGCGGCTGAAATTGTTTGAAAATCATTGATGTCGAAGAATCCCGCATGGATAACGATTTCCTGTTCCGAGAATCCGCAGCCGTTCCAAGCCCTGACGCGCAGGGTGGCTGTGCCAGGGTGGTTGATGAGGATCTGACATTGCAGTCCAGTGGTGTCCATGACCCAGTCAGGGTTACCGAGCGACCACTGGTAGTGGGTGGCATAAGGTACCGAGTCGATGGAATAGTTGAATAGACCGAAGATGAGGTCGGAGGAAACATATACCTCTGTCGGTCCGATGATTTCGGGGATAGCCTCGGGTAGCGGATCGATGGTAAGTTGTAGACGTACGAGTGAGTCGCAGCCGTTAGCATCCTCAAATGTGGCTTGGTAGAATCCTGAGGCCGTAAGTTCTTGCCCATTCCACGATAGGCTACCGCAGGCGGTGGTGTCGATGTCGACTTGGTATGGCTCGTAGATTACGAGATGCAGGGTCGAAACACTGTCGCAGCCATAATCAGTGACGAAAGCCATGGGATAGTCGCCGCTTTGGGAGTAGGTGGTGCCATTCCAAGTGTAGTCGGTACAGCTTTGTGCCGACCAGTCGTAGGTAAGCGTGTCGGCAATGACAAGGTGTAAGGTAACGATGCTGTCGCATCCTTCGATGGAGGTGAAGGTCTGCTGGTAGTCGCCACTGTCGTAGTAAGTGCTGTCGTTCCATGTGAAATGGTCACAACGTGTCCTCCAAAACTGGAAGGTAACTGGCGAACCTAAATCTACTTGGATGTGATAGACAGTGTCGCATCCTTCGGGCGACTCGATGAGTTGCTCGAAGAGTCCGCTCTCGGTGTATTCTATGCCGTTGAAGGTGAACGATGAGCAGGCTGAACCTTGAATGTTGATATTTGTGATGCCGTTTGGATTATAGACCATACCGTCGGGAGTGATATAGCCTGCTTGCTGCAAGAAGTTGTTATAGGGCCGACGGAGAACGCCGTCGGAACCAGCGAATACCGTGCTCGTGTTGAAACAGAAATGGGGGATGGTTAGGTCTTCGTTTACATTGGTGACGTGGTACATATATTGGTTCCAAACGGGACGAGCGGCTCTCCAAGGTTCGGTCGCCGATTTGTAAACCTTTAACATAGTATTAGCTTGTACTGCTCCTCCAGTCTTGCCTGTGACAACGATCTCGGCACTGTTGTCGTTGTCGACATCGACCACGAGCGGGATATGCATGATGCTGATTTCGCCACAGTCGATGTCTGCCATCTGAACGGGCTGTGTGCCGCCTACATCGTAAATCCTAAAGTGGCTATTGTCGGTAAAGAGCAATTCGTTGTTCCCATCATTGTTGAAGTCAAAGAGTGTCGCGGTGTTGGAGTAGGAGTCTTCATCTATATACAAAGACCATAAGTATTGGAAGCTATTGCTGTTAGGATTGAAGTGATAGGCACGAAGGCCTTGGTTTGATTCATGGCAGCAGTCAATGAGAATTTCCAGGGTGCCATCCTCGTCGAAGTCGGCAATCAATGGGATGCTCTTGCCCGTAAACGTGGTGCTCAGATTGATGGGGTCATAGGCTTGGTTATTGAACACATCCCAGACATAGATAGAAACGGTTCCTGTCGATCCCTCAGTGTCACGGTTACTAACAAGGATATCGGGGTGGCCGTCGAGGTTGAAGTCGGCTACTTGCACATGCCCATCATTGATGATACCATTTGGCGGAGTGATGCTTTTCTTAAGTGTTATATGGTTGCCCGTGATGCCATTCGGATTGGTGATGACGACATCGTAAATCTCGTTGCCTAAGATGAGTTCTTGACGGGTATCGTCACAAATATCGAAAGCTAAAGGGCACGATAGCTTATTGTGGTTGGTGTGGCTATTGTGTGAATAGGAGTCAGCTTGGTTATTGCCGCCTTGGGCAGTGGCGAGCAATACGCCTGTCTCGGCATTGAAGATTTTATTGCGTAAATAGATTTCTGGGTGGCCGTCGCCGTTGAAGTCGGCGAATCCAAGACTGACCGAGAAATCATTGTTGCCTGTGTTGTAGCTCTCGTTAGAGACCCAAACGGGGGTGCTGGGATTGGTGGCCGTAATGTCATAGGCGTACAATTTGCTGTCTTTGCATGCAGTCACAATTAGCCCTTTTCGATTGGGTAGTTTGACTAGTCCAAACGGACCATTGCCATGTGCCCAAACCAAGCCGTTCACGGAGATCTGTGTTTTCATGATTTTGCTTTGGCCGTCATATACATTGATGGTCTTGGCGGCTGTTTGGCTTGAGCTGTTGCCTTCCATGTCGAAGCAGACGATTTCAGGGATGCCGTCATCATCGAGGTCACCCACAAGTGGGTTGATGCGGCAATAAATGTTGGCACTCGAAGACCAGTCTTCACGGATGCCCCATTCAAAGATTGGCAAGGGAGTGTTGCAGTTACTTTCCAATATGTTGTCGGGTAATGATGGGTCGGGCGGAGGAAGAGGCTGCAGGATGTTCCTTACAGCCCTGAGGTATGCAGTTCCTGCCTTGTCTTTATTGATGAAGTTGCCTCCGGCATCACGGAGAAGGCTACCAAAGTCGACGGCAAAGAGTTGACCTGGTGTGGTTGCCTCTGAACTGCTGTAATAGGGTTGCCATTTCATTGTCGTGCCTCCTGCTTGGATAATATGGTTTTCGATGGTGCTCCATGCACTACAGAGTTTCATGAGTTGGCCTGCTGTAGGGATGTACCAAAAATGTTCATAATCGACGATGCCCGCTCCATAGTCTTGGGCGTATCCTTGCCCCGAATGGTGCTGCCTGATAATGCCCGTGTTAGCATAACCATCGGTTTCGTAAAACAACTCCATTGGCTCACTAAGATTCGGTATTCCTGCTAAATCATCAGCCAAGCCCCAGTTGTTTGTGGGTAGGTCGTTCAAGGCCACCATCCAGCCGTCGGTTCTGTCGGTGTTGACATAGAAAACGATTCCCCTCGATCCGTCGTCGTTGATGATTAGGTCGCCGATTTTGTATGTCTGTGCCGACAAGGATAGACTTGTCGACAGCATGAACAATAATACGATATGGAGCAATCGTTTCATAGGACTGGGTTAAAAGTTGGTTACGGCTCTGACATGAAAATGGTGGTCGGGTTTTTTGCTATGACCTTCCGCCCCTTGGCTGTTGATATCCCATGCATCTTGGGCGTTACACTCGGTCGATGCCCAAAGCCACCAACTGGAGATCAGTTCCATAGTTTCACCTCCGACAATATCGATGGAACGGTTAACTTCAGGAAGGTATCCGTAGAGATATCGTATCTGTCCGGCAGCGGGCAGGTACCAACCGTTTGGGAAATCCACAGCCCATGCGGCAGGGTATGTAGTGGCATTTCCTGCCTCCCTGATTATTCTGGTGTTCTCGTATCCGTCGAAGTCGTTGATGGCATCACGGAATTCCTGATAGTTGGTTAGGCCGGGAATATCATGGAAGTCGGGACTCCATAGCACGGACCCTTGGTAATTCAAGTGCACGGCCCATCCATGTTGATCCGTCTCGTCCACATAAAACACTATGCCTTTGGCGGTTCTGCCCGATGTGGCGTATTGTTCGGGGCTGACGATACTACCATCGGTGCAAAGAATGTCACCGATGTTGACGGTTTGGCCAATACCAACCAAATAGGAAAACAGTATGACGAAAAGCAGTGCGTTTTTTTTCATGGAGGAAATGAATTTTTCAATCTTTGCATTGCAAAAGTACACGATATATTTGAAAATAAAAAACATTTTTTTTGCAATTGATTGTAGTGTGGATAAAAATGTGTATGTTTGCAACCTGATTACGAAAAAAATCGTAACGAAAAAAGTCGTAATATGGAAAACCCTTTTAAGTTTGGCACCATAGTGGAGGAAGAGTACTTCACTGACAGAGTGAATGAAGTGGCTTATATCAAGCAGTTTTTAAATAGCTCGAATCATTTGGTTCTGATTAGTCCACGTCGTTTTGGTAAGAGCAGCGTGGTGGCCAAGGCCGTGAAGGAGAGTGGACGCAAACATATAACGGTAAACCTACAGCAGACAACATCAGTGGCAGATTTGTCAGCAAAGCTTTTAAGGGAGTTTTTCAAGGTGCACCCGATAAGCCGCATGCGTCATTTTATTAAGCATTTTCGTTTTATTCCAACGGTATCCACAAATCCGATGACGGGGGCTATCGACGTGTCGTTTCAGCCTGATGTGGACGGAACAGTGTTGATTGAGGATGTGTTGGCAATGATTGAGCGCGCTTATTCTGACAAAGACCGGATAATTATAGTATTGGATGAGTTTCAGGAAATTCTCGACATTGCTCCTAAGATGGACAAACAGTTGCGATCTATTATGCAGGAGCAGAAGCACATCAATTATGTCATGTTGGGAAGCCAAGAGAGTATGATGACTGACATTTTTGAGAATAAGAAATCACCCTTCTATCATTTCGGGGAGTTGATGCGTCTTGGAAAGCTTCCGAGAGACGATTTCTACAAGTATCTGTCGGAGCGTTTAATCCCTCTTTTCCCGAAGAACTATGGAGAACTCTCTGATAGGATTTTGGATTATACTGGCTGCCATCCATACTATTCACAGCAATTGGCGGCGAATGTGTGGCAAGTTGGGATTATGCAACCAAATGAAGGGAATCCCATAGACGCAGCTATTGACCATATTGTGAAATCGCACGGATTGGATTATGAACGATTGTGGATGAACCTTAAGCGGACAAATCGTTGGATTTTGCAACGACTTGCTTCTGGGAAACCATTACAATCAGGTGAATACAGGACGAGTACTATTTACAGTGCCTTGAAACGTATGCAGAAAGACGGATATGTAATCTATTCTGACTGCTATGAGGTGGAAGATCCGTTTTTTAGACAGTGGATTTTGGAAAGTATGGAGTAATGAAGGTGTTACGAAAAAAGTCGTTACGAAAAAAGTCGTAATAAGGTCTTTGGATTATACGAATTAATTCAGAGTGGCCATCAAAGAACGGTAAAGCGAAATATATCTGTTGATGATGATGTCCCATGTGTAGTTTTCTTTGGTTTTTACATAAGCGTTTAATGCCATTTGGTTCCTGAAACCATCTTCTTCAATCAGTTTGTAAAGCTTTTCTTGGAAAGAGGTGTATGAGTCGCAATAGAGTGCCTCATCGCCATCAATGAGATTTCCCCATATTCCCGTCCCTTTGGTTGCGATTACAGCATTTTGATGCGCTGTGGCCTCCAAATATACTAATCCGAATGTCTCGTTGACGCTGGGAAGCGCAAAGATGTCGGATCGCCTCAGTAATTCACCTACATTGTCGTGGCTGATTTTTCCTAGTAATTGGATGTCGTCTGCTCCTTGCGCCAATAGCTCTAATTCATGGCGCATAGGACCTTCTCCCGCGACTTTCAATTTGAGTTTTTTGTCGCCCTCATAATCTCGAACAGCATTGATGACCCAATCTATATGCTTTTGTGGAATCAATTCCCCAACACAAGCGATGTTGAGGATGTTGGAGGTGTTGGCCGATTCTTTTTTTGCAAAGAAGTTGGCCTCAATCCCATGAGGCATGACAATGCTCTCATAACCTGCTTCGGATAGTGTTTCTTGTTGTGCAGCATTGTGTACGATGATTTTGCTTGCATTGGACAAAACCTCGGACATCAGTTTTTTAGTGCTGCAATGGGGAGGCAGATTGAGTGATGCGATGTCGGATTTCCTGAATGAAATGATGTAGGGGACGTTGAACAATTGGCTGATTTGATAGGCAATGTATCCGTCGGGCAATGCAAAATGGGCATGAACCAGTTGCGGAATGCCATGTTGCTGGCAGTATCTTAGGATTCTTTTTTTGTAACGGGGGAGAAGAAGAAAAGCGTTTATCTTTCCAAACAACCTTATGTATTTGAAAGGCCTGACAACGATACCGTCGTCTTCCCAGCTCTGGCTTCCCATGATGTTTTTGTATTTCTTCATCATGTTGAAAGGAAATGGAGCAAATTCGGCAGGATGCAGGACGGATATGCTGAATTGCGGCGACAGCTTGTGCGCAATCGTCATCACCACCTTGTTTGACTGCCGTTTTGGAGTCGGGATGTTGGAGGCGACAAATAAAACATTCGGTTTATTTGGCTCTTTCTGCATATACGATGTAGTATCTCGGAGTGAACTTTCTTAACAGAGGCCTGATGCCGATTTGGCTTATCGGAGCTGTCCATTTCTCTGAAGCCATGACTTTCCATCCGGCTTTTTCAAGTAACCAATCGAATTGCCAATCCTCAAACTCATGGAAATGTCTGTCCCAAGGGTCGGTTTTGCTTCTGTATGCCTTTGCAAACCAAAGCGATAACGGGATGGATGCAATGAGTTTGTCGCTGGGCAGTTGGGAAAGCACGCCCATAGGGTTGATGAGATGCTCGCAAATTTCCAAAGCGGTGACGCACTCAATTCCATCGTATTGCTTGACCACCTCGGGATGATAGTCTAAATCCTCGCCGTGGGTGTTGAAGACCTCATATCCTTTTTCTTTCAATATGTCTGAGAACGGGTTGCAAATTCCTAAATCGAGGATTTTTTTTGTGTTGGGGGTGTGGGTTTGAATAAACGATAAAGTCTTTTCATACCGACTTATCATTCCTTTGTTGATTTCGAATTTTTGGTCCATTAAATAGAATGGTTTAATAACATTGCATATTTTTCTGACATGTTCTTTCTCGAAAACTGCTCAACGGCTGTGTTTGTGTTGTTAGGCAGGGTATGGTTGAGATACCTCTGATAGAGGTTTTTCAAAGCTTCCTTCATCTTCTCTTTGCCCTCAAAGCTGATGGTCTGGCCGGCACCAGTTTCCCTAAGGATTCTTGCCGCGTCGCCGTCTTCGGGACCGATGCAGAGGATGGGGCGGCCCGAGGCCATATACTCGAAGAGCTTGCCGGTAAGCAGGCCTTTGGCACG
>JAFWRA010000149.1 GCA_017508895.1 Bacteroidales bacterium | reverse complement strand
ATCGCTTATTATAGGAAATCAGCGATTTTCCCTTGGAGAAAGATGAAACGAAATTCACTTTGTCCACATCGGTCATCGTAGGAATGTCTTTCCATTCACCATCAGTGTTAATGTAGCCTATTCGTCCCGGCTTCAACTTATTAAAGTCCTCATAATCACGCACACCGGCGAATCCATAGAAATACGGTCGGGCTTCATAATAGGGACCAAAAGTAAAATGCTTGCTGTCCGGAGTGCTGTTGGTCTCAAATTTCTCAACATTGATGAAATACCAGTTGTTGTTCCATAGAACCAGAAGATATCCTTCTGAAACGTATGGAAAACCACTGCTGATTTTATACTTCATCTGTGACATATCAACGAACCGCTTCCTTGAGTCACTCTTTTCTTTAAGAACACCTTTTACTATGTTGTTGCGAGTGTCGAAAACCACGGCATACCCATTACGGAACGGAGCTATACTGTCATAGTCTACGGACAAGACTTCACGCTCTTTTTCCATTTCGTCACGGTTGGAAAAAGGCCCAGGATTCATGATCCCGTATTTTCCACCTTTTTCCACCAAGTAAAAGTTATTGTCAATGCATGCTGAAATGGAGTCATACTCCGCAGGGACGGCCCACTTGGCCACCTGAGCATAGCAAAGGCTTAAAAAGGAAGAAAACAGAACGGATAAAAATACTTTCTTCATTTCTTAATTATTTTTCTTTTGTAATTCTTCTATTAAAAAATTGTGATATCTGTTGATATAGGTATTCTTAAAATCAATACCTTTTTGTCCTGCTTTCTCTGCTTCTTCACCAGCTTTGTTACACATTGAAAGGAGTTTCTCTAAGCTAAGTGGAGCAATACCCTCAGCACCTTCTCCATCGTGGTAAACACAAAGGTAAAACACAGCCACATAATCAGTGGAGTCAGAAGCCGCAACTGACCTTTCAAGCCATCTTACGGCTTCCCTATTCTGCTCAGCGGATTCATTATCTAACTTTAAAGAAAGAGCCTCTTTACGTATAACATCAGATTTGTCTTCATCTATCATAAAAGTATAAGTCATTGCCACCTCGTGAATAGCAGCCGGATAATTCTCTTCCGCCATTTGCTTCATTCCCTCAAAACCAACGCGAATACTGTCGGGAATGGAAGAGTTAAGCAGGCGCAAGTTGTTGTCGAACACCATTTTAAGTGAATCCTCGGCTGCTATTTTAACATCGTCGGGGGCTTTCTGCCCACCCCTGAAAGCAAAGAAAAAGACGAGGAGGGCAAGGGCTGCAACGGCAACACCGCCAATCAGTTTTGTGTTGAGACGGCGGGGCTCCGGGTAAGTGATGTTGTCGATGGCGGCGCGGAAAAGAGCCGATGAGGCATAGCGGTCGCTCTGCTTCTTGGCCGTGGCCTTGCGGATGATTTCACGGATTTGCCAGGAAGAGATGTCCTTTACAGGCACATTTTCCTTCAACTGCATCTGCGTGACATCGAAAGTGCTGCCCTCGAAAGGAAGGTGTCCCACCACGAGCTGGTAATAGAGTATGCCCACGGCGTAAACGTCGGTGTAGAAACCTTGGTGACGGGTGTCGCCAAGTACCAGTTCGGGGGCGGCATAATGAGCCTTGCCCATGAATGTTCCGGTGGCGGTGAGGCCCTTGTCGTTGGTGTCGAGGGTCATCAACTTCTTGGCAATACCGAAGTCAATGAGTTTCACCTTTCCGTCCTTGGTGAGCATGATGTTGGTAGGGTCGATGTCACGGTGGATGTAACCGGCATCGTGAAGAGCCATCATTCCCGACAACACGCATTTCACGACGTAAGTGGCCGTCAGGTTGCGCTCATCGTTATATTTCTCATAAAACTCTGCAACGGAAGGATACACCACGCCGTCGCGGTTCTTCAGGTTGCCTTGGATGACATCGTCGAGCATCACACCCTCCAGGTATTCGCTGATAACGTAATAATCCTTGGTGTGCAGGCTGTCCTTCGGTTCAATCTCAATCATGCCATACATTCTCACCAGGTTGTCGTGGTTGAGCTGTATGGAAGCCTCACGCCGGGCCCTCATAATGATGTCGTTATCTTTTATCTTCAGCTTCTTGATGGCCACTTTGGTCTGTACGCCATTGGCCGCCACACGCTTACCAAGATAAACGACACCCATGCCGCCCTCGCCGAGAATGTTCTTCTCGTCGTCGAACTCATAGTAGATTTGCTCGCGCTTTTCTTTTTCGCCTTGTATTTTTATAACTGACATATCTTGTGTATAATTGTTTTAGTAAAATGGTTTTATCATAATTTCCTTGACAGCCGACTTCTGTCCGTTAGAGAGTCTGACATAAACTTTTGCCATTCTCTCCTTCACCACGCCGTTGATGACGGCAGTTGCCGTGGCGTTTTTCCTGGGCTGCACCGTCACCTTGACGGGTGAAAGTGCCTTGCCGTCAACATATACGGTGGCAGTCACAGTCTGCTTTATGGCCGACGAATTCTTCAACTGCACGGCTATGTACTGCCGGTCCTTTTCGTCGGCACGGTCTTTTGTCTTGTTGAAGCTGACAATGGTCACATTGCCGCTATTGTCGGCCTGGGGCTGCTGGGCCGTTGGTGCCTGCCCCGTCGATACGTTCTCAATCGCCTGCACTACTCCCCCGTAGGCCAGTAACAGGTCAAACTGGTTCCCCACGTCCTTCAACGGGAACGACACCGTATTCGAGTTGCCGGTGCTGTCGGCCTCGGCATTCAGAATCTTTGTCAGGCCATCTTTCTTTGTGGCCGTCAATTCGAGCAACGAGGCATTATACCCTTCAGGAAGAGTCACGACGTAAGTTTCTGCCTTTCCCTTGGCTTTCTTCAGTTCCGTCTTAATGGTTCCCGGGAACATCATGACAAAGCCGGCCACATTTCCTTTCCTCGCGCACGCGATATTATTATAATAAGGTGTAGTAAAGTCAAACTGCGCCGGAGTGACGATTTTCCCGTCCTTTTTGTAGCCATAGAGTTTCTTGTCTGAGAACACATCGTATTCCTTGTCGGGCACAATGGCGACAATGGCCGATGTCTCGCTGATGACCTTGTCCTCGTCGCGGCTGACGGCATTTTTAATCTTCTTGCCTTTTTTGTCGATATAGAAGCTGTCGGCCCTGCCTTTCTTGTCTTTCTTCACCACCCATGCTCGTCCGTCTTTGAAGGGATGAACCTCCGAGTATGTGGCATTGTCGATGTTTCCGTTGGTATCCATAAAGGCCTGCTTGTCTTTGTCAACTTCCACACATGCGAAGCCTTCAGAGAAATAAGTCGTGCCGGTGGCATAAATGGTCTTGCCGATGGTTTTCTCTTCCAGTTTGGCAAGACTGATGACAGCTGCCACCCTCCATCTGCCGTCCTCACTGTTCATGGCAAGGGCAAATCCATCCTTGAACGGGCTGATGGAGTCGTACTGGGCCGAAAAGGGTTGCCCGTTTTCCATGTTTATCATCAACCATTTGTCGCTCTTGTCCTGAGCTTTCCACGCCATGTCCCCACAGGGCAAAGCCTGTTTACAATCGGAATAATACTTCCACATGGCTATTTGTGCCGATGTGGAAATAGCGCCGAGGCAGAGGACTGTCAACAAAAAGACTGTCTTTCTCATGTTGTCTTATTTCTACGCTTTCAACGGGTTACGAGAAAAGGTTCTTCAACCATCCCCAGAAACCGCCATTGTTCGTTTTCTCACTTTCCAAGAGCACGAGCGTCATGTTGTCGTGCCCGCCTCCTTTTTTCATTCCTATTTCATCCACCCTGTTGGCCAGCTGTTCCACGATGGTGCGCATGGGAACTTCCGTGTTGGTCACTTCATCAAGGAGTTCCCTTTCGGGCATGGCACCATGAATGCCGTCGCTGCTAAGGAAGAACCGGTCGCCTTTTTTGTAATGCAGGGTGGTAATGTCAATCTCCACATTGTCT
>JAFWRA010000002.1 GCA_017508895.1 Bacteroidales bacterium | reverse complement strand
GACGGGCAAGAGCGCCGTCTATGCCGCCTATTTGGCACAGCCCTCCAAGCGGAGTTTCTCGCAAGACCGTCGCCGCAAGGGTGTGGCCCATGCCGACGACATCCTCTACCTCAACGGCGAGTTCCTCACCCAGCCCGACAAATACCCTGCCGAGGCTGCCGTAGCCGAAATCATCCAACAGTATTGGGTGAACTTCGCCACGACGGGCAATCCCAACGCCAAGGGCCTACCCTACTGGCCCACATTCGACGAGGGCAAGCCCACCACCATGCAGTTTGCTAACGGCGCCTCGCTCATCATGCGCCCCAACAAGGAGCAAATAGACTTCGTTGACCGCTACTACCGCTGGAAGCGCGAGCAGACCGAAAAGGAGCGCCAACAGTAGCCAGCCTGTCGTTTGTCGGAACCACACGAAAAACCCCTTCTTTCCCTGCACCACGATGGCAGGAAAAGAAGGGGTTGGTTTTTTGGAGGAAAGTGAGACGCTTAGTCTTCGTCTTCGTCCCAGTCTCCCTCGCGCGACATAGCAGCACTACTGCTGCCGCCACCATAGTTAAGGCTGGCATTGCCTCCAACGCCTGAGACTGTACCACTTCCGCAAATAATCCTATTTGTCTGCATAATGACCACGTACAACGTGGGTTTCATATAGTTCTTTTTCATAATGCTGTTGCTTTGTTGTTGTTTGTATCTTTATTTAACCACCACTTTACGTCCGTTCAGGATGTACAGACCCTTGGTTGTGGGCTCCTTGTAGAGCTTCATGCCGTCCAGTGAGAACCATCCCCCCTTCAGGACTTCTGTCTCTTTGGCCATAGTGACGATGCCAGTCGTTTCGTCGTCGAAGTTCATAACGATGGTGCGCACGCTGGCAGGATCACCAGCTACGATGCCGTTGTTCAGCTGGAAGTAAGCGCGGCAAGCGCCGATGGTCATAGCGCTATTGGGGTAATAGAGTGTGCTTCCAGCACCCATGTAAAGAATCGTGTTGTCACCAGTCGAGCCAATGCTCTTGGTGTCGTAGGTGCCCACAAAACTCACATTTTTGTCTTTAGAAGTGATTGTCTGTTGAGCAGTGTTTTTATTAATGATGACATTCTTGAACTCAGGATCAGTGACATTATCGCCAGTTTCCCACTTCACGAGATAAGGTTTGCCTGCCTCTATTTTGTTGCCAGCGGTCTGGAAGAAGAGGTTAAGTGTGCCATTGGAGAAGCCCGTTTTATCACCGTCATGTTCATTATCGGTATCAAGCTTCATCACCGTTGCGCCTTCCAGTGGAGTGCCTGTTAAGCTGGTGAGGCTGAAAGGTAGGCACAACGTATTCCAAGTGTTATTTCCAAACAAAGTACGACCTTTGAGGACGACTGTAGCCACCTTGCCATTATTATCATTAATGATATTGCTGTTTTTATTTTCGATTTCACTTTCGTTGGCAAGTTCAAGGACAAGATTGGCCAAGTAAGCTTCTCCACTTTCGTTTTCAAAGACATAAATACCAGTCATATCGCTGAAGAAGTTTCCTTTGTTGCCTTTTCCATTCAAGCCGTTGGTAAATGCAAGAGCGTCGTTTGTTCTTTCTCCTACTTCTACGCCGATTGACGAACCGTTAATGCTACCAGCAATGTTCATCACGGCATCACCTTCAAGATAAAGGTTGTGAGGAACCTTCATTTGCTTAGGTTGATAATAAGTATAATAGTTGTCCTTGATCTGCACATTGTCTTTAATGCTGAAACTGTTCTTGGAATAAACACCAATTCCTTTGTTGGCGCTATTTTTGCCTGAGTTGTTGGTGATGGTGGCACCATTGATGGTCAATGTGCCAGCGTTGTAGATGCCGCCGCCGTTGCCTTCGGTAAAGTTGCCAGTGATGGTGGTTCCATTGATAATCAGCTCTCCTTCGTTGTAGATACCGGCACCATCGCTTGTGTTGTGGCCGCCTGTTATGGTGCCACCATTAATTGTCAAGATTGCGCCCTGCTCTACTTTTATGACATAACCGTTAGCCATGGATTCAGCAAGCATCAAGTCGCGGTCGAGGGTACCAATCAGATTGAGCGTAACTTCATTTCCAGAAGGCACTATAATGGCAACATCCTCTGATCCTGCTGTGATACTAGGGCAATTAATTTCTCCGCCCTCTGTCATTCCATCTTGCAAATCAATCCATGAGGGATTGTGCTTAATTATATAATACGTATTATTATCTGCAGCTGTCAATGTTCTAACCAAATCGGCAAAATTTTCAGCGTTAGGATTGAATTCTTCTGAGAGCTCAGCCACCACTTTTTTGCCCTGAGCATTCTCCGGTTCGCCGAAATGGCTTACCCAGTATGCGTCTGTAAGCGTATGGGTGCCACCGATGTTGTGGACGAATTCGCATGAACCCGTGATGTTGTTATTCTCGATGTTGATTTCCGAGGGGTTGAACAGGCAGTTGTTGATCGTAGCAGCAACCTTGTTGATGCCGATGAATCCAGCGGAATACTGGTAGTCCTTACCAAGGAACTTGCCGTCGAACCAGGAATTGGTAATCGTGGCGTTGCCTTCAGCAATACCGATGAAGCCACCGTGGTTGCCATATTTACCGCCAGTGCTCACGTAGTTGGCAGTAATAGCAACACTGACCTGACAGTTGTCAATCGTGCAGCTTCCATCATTACTGTTATAGCCCGTTGAGCCGACCAGACCGCTGGCCCACTGTCCTGTCGTGGTAACGGTGCCAACCACATGCAGATTCTTGATGGTTGCATTTTTGACGTATGCAAACGGGGAGCAATAGCCATTGCTGACTGTCCACCACTCGTCTGCAGTATTCAGAGCGATGGTAAGCGTAAGGCCACCGCCGTCGAAAGTGCCGGCAAAGCGCCGCCTATCATTTTCTTTGTTCTGGCCAATCTGACGCCCTAATGGTTTAGTGACAGGGGCATCAGCACTACCGATGTTTCCTGTCATCAAGAATGTCATCCCTGCACAGTCGTTTCCTGCTGCAACATAATCAGCGAGCGTGTTCCAGTCATAGACGTCGTCAATTAGATAGTTTCCATCCTCATCCTGGATAAGAAACTCAGAATCTGCCCACGCCCCGGCTGAGGTAAACGTAGCGAAGAGCAGCGTCATGGCTACCCGTACCAAATTAATTGTTTTCTTTTTCATTTTTTGTTAACTCATATTGTTGTTAAACGATATTTCTGCATCAGGCACAGCAGGGAGATAACCATGCATGGCCAAATCGGGT
>JAFWRA010000148.1 GCA_017508895.1 Bacteroidales bacterium | reverse complement strand
TTTGACTTGAACGGGCTGTTGAAATCCACGGGATCAGCACCACGCCTGAAGCCAACCGAGGCACCAAAGGCAAGAAATTCGCCCCAAATTTTATAGCGTTCCGTAGTGACCGGTTCGCCATCAACCATCTTGGTCTTGATGGTTTTTGGACACTTCGAATAATAATTACAATTCTGCTTTTTGTACTCTTTCACAGTGATTTTGCCTTCCAAATGGTTCAGGCCATACTCGAAATTACCCTCATAAAGTTCAATGAAAGGTTCGCCTTTCCCCGTAATGGTGTCGATGCGCAAGGTGCTTTTATCATTGACACTGAGCATCGTGGCACCACAAAACCGTATATGATTGATGTGGAAATCAGCGTTTTGACTTAAATAAATGTAATAAGTATCAGTTACTTCAGGCGTTATGATTCGGTCGGCAGAAACGGTAGCCCTGTCGTAAACATTGATTTTCCTGAAGCCCAAGTTGCCTTCAATTTCCACCACAGTTCCTCGTGGCAGCAGGGTGTTTTCGATGATGGTCATTGTGTCGCCCATGATGCTACACACTGGGGCTTCGACCATAGCAATTTCCTCATATTTTTTCGGGACAACGATAGCGATACGATAGCCTTCTGTTTCGCGATGCATGAGGCGTACATCCCAACCCGCGTTGATGTCCAAGCAGCCGATGGGTGTGTTAATGTTTTGCTCAATGGCCACTTCTTCCTGGGCAAAAACTATTTGCGCAGCCAATAGAATGATTAATGATAAGATAATGCGTTTCATTTTTCCAAGTTTTAGTTGAGTTTGACTTCAAAGGCCAGCGATCCGTTTTTCATGTTCGGGTCTTGCGGCTGACCGAAAAGGGTTCTGTTTTCCATATTGGGCTTAATTTGAGTATCGTGTTCGGGGTTCTTTTTACACCCATAGCACACCAAGTTGAGGCTCCGGATGACTCTCCGCTGGGGCTTTTGAATGGTTGAAGGCATTTCGTTTGCAGTGGATATGGTGTTGGATTCAACATTTTCAGTATCAGCATGTTTTGCTGGCTCCGCAAGGATTATCTCTGCCAAGATGGGTTCTTCTGACTTTTCTTTTACAACTTTCATTCTTGGCTTTTCCACCTTTGTTGAAGTTTTTTGGGGAACAGCAGGCACTTCCTCTGCCATGAGTTCTTCCTTAACAACGGGCTCCTTGATGACGATGTCGTTCTCCTCAACCTTCATCGAATCTATGACTTCCACCTTTTCTACAAGGTTTTTCTCTTCCATTTCAGGTGTCTGTTTCATGGACGGCTTAACCATAAGCCAAAGCAGAAGACATGCCGCGGCCACACCTATCGCCCACCATAGCGGAGCAAGCTTTCTATGCTTGTGAGGCAGTTCCACTGTCTTTTCTTCCTCGGCAAGACGGTCTATCAGGTCACCAAGTTGCTGCTGCCGCTTGGCATTGCGACCGTGTTCTTCCAAGGCATCAAACAACTGCCTGAGTTCATCGTTTATTTCCTCTTTCATTTTTGTTCGTTTTTATGTTGTTCAATAGCGTTTCTGAGTGATTTGTAGGCCCGCGAAAGGGTCGCGTAAAGGTGCGTGCTGCTCATGCCCGTCGCCTTTTCGATTTCCTCGTTGTTCATCCCTTCCTCGTATTTCATCAGAATGGCGTCGCGTTGGCGTTTTGGCAGGCGGTCTACGAGTTGACGTGCCAGTTGGTAGCGTTCTTCCAAAAGATCATCGGGTGAGGGTTCCGTCAGCATCAGGCTTTCCGTGTCAATGGGGACGGTGAGGCGTTGTTTCCGCAGTTGGTCGATGCAGCGGCGTTTCACGATGGTGCCCCACAACGGTTTCAGGTCGGCGGAATCGTCCCATTCCTTGCGTTTCTCCCACAGGCTTACCACGGCATCCTGCACAGCATCCGAGGCGTTGTCGGCATCGCCGAGCAGTTGTTCCGCCAACTTTTGCATGTAAGGCTGCCATTGCAGCACCCGATTCCTGAATTCCTTATCGGTCATTTTCCGCTTCTTTCTACATGATAATCGTGGAAAGTCGGGAAATCTTACACTTTTTCGAGAAAAATTAATGCAACTTCGACCGTTTAATCAAATAACTTGTCAGCACCTGATTATAGTCCTTATTAATATCGGCCTCTACATAGTCGATTTGGTATTGGTAACAATGGCGCAATAGGGCTTCTTTGCGCTCGGTCATAATCTTTTTGTAGGTTTCCTGAACCTCTATGGGGTTGAGTTTCAGCGTGTCGCCCGTTTCCAAATCGACGAAACGGTACGGGCGGTTCTCGAAGTCTAAGTTTTGCTCCAAATTGCTATCAAACACGTGGAACAGAATGACTTCGTGCTTGTTGTATTTCAAATGCTCCAAGGCCTCAAACATCGGCTTGTAGTCGGCAAGGCCATCGAGCATATCGGTGAAAATCACCACGAGGCTGCGGCGGTGCGTCATTTCAGCAATTTGGTGCAGACATTGCGGCGTTGAGGTGGTTTTTCGGTTGTTTTTGTCATAATCGTCAATTAGTTTCTCCAGTTCACTATAAATAAGTTTGTTGTGAACCACTGACGACTTGGCTGGCTCATGGAAAGTGATGGTTTCGTCGAACAAGTCCAAGCCTACGGCATCGCGTTGGCGGCGCATCAGTTCCATCAGCGAGGCGGCG
>JAFWRA010000014.1 GCA_017508895.1 Bacteroidales bacterium | reverse complement strand
TTTATTCCGCGAAAGCATGACTGATCTTTCGATTGATTTTTAGCAGCCGCTTCTCATCCAGCTTCACCACCGCCCTATCGTAGGTCATCAAGCCATTGAGCTCGGTCTCACAATCAGTAGTCTGTGTATAAACGGCAGCAGAGAAGCCTTGGAAGGCCATCTTGTATAACTGCTCGGCATATTCCACATAAGTATCCGTCACCTTTTCCTCGGTATCAAACTCCACGTAGCCCCAGCCTTGGTCTTTCACCCAAGTGTGACCTTCAACCTTGCGCCCAATGCCGCCATATTCGCCCAATACCGTGACACGCATGGGATCATAAAGCACCATCTTTGGCTCGGGATAGTGATGCAGGTCAAGGATATCGCCACATTGATAGAAATTGCCGCCCGAAGCAGGATTGACCAAGCGCGTCGGGTCGAGTTTCTTGGTCATCTCCACAATCTCAAGAGTCTTGAATTGCCCCCATGACTCATTGAACGGTACCCAAACGCCAATGCACGGTTGCGACTTCAAGCTGTTGATAATCTCTGCCCACTCCTTCTTATAGCATTCCTCTGATTCCAGCGTGCGCATACTCTCAGGACCTTGATAGTACTGCGTGGTCTGCCACTCTGGCCCACGACCACCGCTAGGCATGTCCTGCCATACTATCATTCCGATACGGTCGCAATGGTAATACCAACGTGCGGGCTCTACTTTTACATGCTTACGAATCATATTGAAGCCCAAATCTTTAGTTTTCTGGATATCGTAGGCCAAAGCCTCGTCAGTAGGTGCAGTATAAAGACCGTCGGGCCACCAACCTTGATCAAGCGGGCCGAAATGGAAAATGGGTAGTCCGTTCAAGGTGAGACGCATGATGCCATTGTCGTCACGCTGGGTTCCAAAGCTACGCATGGCAAAATAGCTGCCCACCTCGTCAATCACTTTGCCTTTGCGCAACACCTTGACTTTCATGTCGTACAGGAAAGGATGGTCGGGGGTCCATCGCAGAAAGTCCTCAGGCATTTTCACCTCCACAGCTTGCCCATTGATGGATTTTCCCGTCGCGACAGGCTTCCCATCATAAGACACCTCAACTTGATATAAATCGTCTTTTGTCGGGTTGGAAAACTCCACATCCACACTTACCGTAGCCTTATCGAAATTTGGCGTTGTGACAAGGTTTTGGATATAGTCCTCAGGCACATACTCAAGCCACACCGTCTGCCAAATGCCTGTCACAGAAGTGTAAAAGATGCCTCGAGGATTAATCACCTGCTTGCCATGGGGAATATAACTACTATTGGTCGGATCCCAAACACGCATCACAATTGAGTTTTGCTTTCCTTTCAAAGCTTGGGTAATGTCAAAAGTGAAAGGAGTGTAACCACCAGTATGTGAGCCCACTTTTATTTCGTTCACCCAGACATCGCTCATCCAATCTACAGCGCCAAAATGCAGAAGAATTCGGCCATTTTTCCAATTACCAGGCACCGCGAACGTCTTTTGATACCACAAAGCATTGTCAGGCCCCACCTCTTTCTGCACGCCCGACAAGGCCGATTCGATGCAGAACGGAACGAGGATGTCTCCTTCATATTTCGATGGAGCCTTATCCCCTTTTGCAGTAATGGCATATTGCCATAACCCATTGAGGTTTTTCCACTCGGGACGTACCATCATCGGGCGCGGATATTCAGTGAGAGCATTTTCAGGAGCCACTTTGGCTGCCCATTTCGTTTTGATTTTGTCGCCGGCAGGAGCATATTGAGCCATTGCGATGTTTGCTAAGAGCATTGATAATAGTAAGAATTTGATTTTCATATTATTGTTAGTTTAGAGATTTGTACATAGATTCCCTTGGAGAATGGAGTGTTTTATGTATATCATAATACGGCAGCTTATCATGTCTATTTACCATAATGTCTATAGGCCGACACAGAAAACCTAATTACCGCTTCATTCTCGTATGGAATCTCATTCCTCCATCATTTCTTTATTAAACGCTTCAGCGGCAGCGATAAGACTGTGGAGGGCACGAGAAACGAGTTCCTCAACCTGTGGATTGGCATCCAGCACCTGCTCGAAACACATCCATACTGACGCTCCACTATCATGTTCATCCTCAAACTCATAAAGCACCGCTTTCACCACTTTATAGTTCCAATTGACATTGTTGCAAGTCATGATGGCTTTGGCATAGTTGTCGTCGGTCACATCGAAAACGCCAGGCAAAATCAATCTGAAAAACAGCGGGTCGTCGGCATCGTTCCAAAGGAGGAAATTCCAGCCTTCGTAGGTAAAATTCAGTCCCAAGTCGTTCTTTTTTGGAGCGATCCCTTGCGACTTCAAATACTTCGACGCCAACCCTTTAGCGTTCATATCATCACTTCTTATTAAATCCGATACGTGTCTTTGTGGAATAGGTCGGGTTCTTGTATTTGAGAACGTCAACAAGGATTTTCTGGGAAATCGGTACATCGTTATAGGCAGCAGTCATTGCGGCCTCGGTGACGGCCTCGGTGATGTCGCCTGCATTGAAGTCGTCTGACATCTTAGCCAGCTCATCGAAATCGAGTTCTTCGCATGGACGATCTTTCAAGTGGTCGATAAAGATGTCCTTACGTGCCTCAAAGTCGGGTTGCGGAACGAAAAACACTCGATCAAAACATCCTATACGCATAATAGATTGGTCAATGAGGTCGGGACGGTTGGTCGTGGCCACCACCAGGATACCTTTCTTGGAGCATTCGTTCATCATGCCGTACAAAGCCGAAATCTGTGGCGTCACATTCTCCTCGCCTTGTGCATTCGGATTGGGCGCCAAAAACTCAAGTTCGTCAACACAGATAACAAAAGGAGCCTTGATTTCAGCTGCATCAAACACCCGTTGCAAGTTATCGAGCACCCCTTCTTGATAGATATGTCCAAATTCCGGTCCTCTGATGATGGTGTAATTGAAGCCCAATTCTTCCGCAAAACTCTCAAGTACAAGGCTTTTACCACACCCAGGAGGCCCATAGAGCAATACGCCGTTGATTGTCGGCAACTTGTACAATTTGGCTTTCTCAGGATTCTGCAAAGCAAATAGCACCTCTTTACGCAGCTGCTCCTTCAGCTCATCGCGCCCCGTCACATTGTCGAAGCCACTCCCTGATCCCTTCTTGTAAGTGATGATTGGGCCGCTATTGTCTTGGCCTTGTGCATCCGATTGTGGTTTTGCCTCTTCCTCCTCCATGCGTTTCGCCAATTCGGGCATTACTTGTTCAAGCAAGGCTTGGGCAAATTCGGCCGCCGAAGCAAAACGGTCGTCAGGCTTTTTGGCCAAAGCCTTCAGCAGGATTGCCTTCATATAGTCAGGCAGTTTCACCTCGTCCGTCTCCAAAACGAGGTCTTGTTTTCTCGCTTTCTTCACTGCATCGGCGATTTTCTGCTTGTCGCCGTCAAGAACTCTCAAGTCCGGACCCTCCCATGGCGACTTGCCAAAGATGAGGAAATAAAGGAGTGCGCCCGTCGAGAAGATGTCGCTCTTCACAGTGTATACTGCGCGGAAAGTCTCAGGAGCACGGAAGTAGGGCATCAAGTCCTCGTCGGCGAAGGTAGGCCGGCCTTTAACCATGTAAGAGATATGACCCAAGTCGATGATGGTAGGCATCAGCATACCGTCTTCCAGTTCCTGAAGCATGATATTCGACGGACGTATATCATTGTGTATCAAAGCACAAGAATGAATAAACGACAGACCGCTCAAGACACAAAGCGTGATTTGCACAGCATCTTCAAGGTCGAAACGTCCCTCTGTCCTAACGGCATCCAAAAGCAAAGAGCCCCGATAGAATTCCGTGACCAAGTAATGGTAGACGATATTACTCTTTTTTACTTCGCCATTGTCGACATAACGCACCACATTGACGTTGTCGTCGGTGTTGAGTTCCTTGCAGAGTTGGATTTCGTAAACCTCTTTGCCCTCGAAGAGCTGCTCACGAGGGATGCTCCTGAGGTCGAACACCTTCATGAAGTACATCATGTCGTCAGGGCCGAGCACCGTATACGATTCAGCGACAATGCCTTTCTTTATGAACGAGTTGATGACATATTTGCCAATCTTCTCCCCTTTTTTGAATGTTTGCATAGTAAATGATTTGTTGGGGCAAAGGTCACGATAATATTTGACATGTGCAATAGTTGAATAAATTATTTATTTTTGCATGCTTTTTCCGAGAATGATGAAAAGATACCTTATTATAAATATAATCATCCTATTAGCATCAGCATCCTTGCATGCAGTACAATCGTCGGAGAGCGTAGGCATGACTCAAAAAAAATTGGAAACCGAGCTACTGCCTGACCTCAATATCCCACGTTATGGCCACTGTACCTTCTTTATCAATGGCGAGCTGACGGTCATCGGAGGACACACCACGGGCTTCGTTCCCACAGCCACGGCAGAATATTTCAACAACGGAGCTTGGCATACGGTGCATACGGTCTATGCGCACGACTTCGGCATTGTCGTTCCCATGAAATCGGGAAAAGTGCTGGCATTAGGTGGTGCCAATGAGCCGTTGGGCATCGGGCAAACCTACCCGGCAGAATGGTACAACCCTGCTACCCACACTTTTGAAGGCTTTGGCTGCATGGACATGAAGCGCAGCAACTTCTCCGCCACCGAAATCGACAGCGGACGTGTGGTGATTTCAGGTAACTGGTATAGCGATGACTGCATGGAACTGTTTGACGGCCACTCGACCTTTGCTCGCATCAAGGATGTGGCTGCAAAGCGTTCTTGTCCCTATATTTTGCGCACGGAAAAAGACAATGTGATGATATTCAGTAGCTTGGATACAAGACACACCAGTGGCATTCGTCCCGACAGCATCATCGTTGACCAACTATGGGGTGAGCCTTTCCACGCGCCTCTGCTTGACGAATGGCGTCCACTGGCCTACGACATTCCCCGAATAAGCGATTTATGTTTCATCGGCGATGAGACTGCCGGCGACTACGCTTACTTGCTGCCCGTGAAAAACGCTGAAGATCAAATAGGCTTCGTCAAGACCTGTGGCACCGACTTCAGCCTGCTTCCTACCACATGCGCGGTGCCAATGATGTTCCAAGGCGACAGCATCCAGTATCATTTTCCCGTGGTAGACAGGCAGCGCGAACGGGGCTATTTGGTGGGCTTTAACAGGAAAAGCAAACAGGTCTACGTGTTGCGTGTGGATTATACGGAGAATCCAGCACCATTGACGCTCTATTATACCGACCCGCTGCTTAACATGGGCCTCTGTTGGCCTGTCCTCAATGATGAAGGCAACCTCATCCTTGCCGGTGGCCTCGACAATTCCAACTTTAATCCGCTTGGGTCTGTGGTATTGTTACGCGTCAATCCAGAGGCTCCGATGATGGTTACCCAGACCTCGTTTCCATGGTTATGGATTGGGCTATGTCTGGCATTTGTGGCAGCACTCCTTGTGTATCTTAGTTTAAATCGCAAGCGAAAGGCTACACAACGCAAAGATGACTTGGCGGAAAAGTCTAACGAAGCCAACGAAACAGAAAACCCGACTGCCTCCATGAGACCAACGAGTAGCGTTACAGACGACGAGCTGTTGCAGCGCGTTTGCCAATTGATGGAGGAAGAGCGTCTTTACTTGAACAGCGGACTGAAAATATCCGATGTGGCAATGGCAGCAGGCTGCAACCGCAATGTCCTGTCGGCTTGTATCAACAACCTGCGCAACTGTTCGTTCAGTAAATTCGTCAACACCTATCGCGTGGAGCATGCCAAGCAGCTGCTCAGCCAGCCCGACACTCGCGCCTCGGAGGTATGGATGGAGACAGGATTCGCGAACGAGACGACCTTCTTCCGTGCTTTCAAGGCCATCGTCGGCATGACGCCTTCCGAGTGGAAAAGCAGCAATCAGCCATAAATTTGCTTACAATATATCATTTGTAAGTTGATTTTGACGATTTGTAAGTACACATTCCTTCTTGTATTCCGATTTTTGCAACGCTGTTGTGAATAGCGTTTATTGTCTACAAATTTAAGCCACTTAATCTTTAAATTTAACCAATATGAACAAAAAAATGATGAAGGCAGTAGCAGCCTTAATGCTAATGATGGCGGTGGTTTTTGCCGCTGGATGCACAAAAACCGATGATTCAAACAACAACAATGGTGGAAACACCAACACTCCAGGAGCATTAGCCAATACTTCTTGGCAGCTCAATGTCGAAAATGACGAAACCTATCACACTACGGTTGTTTATTCTGTTGTGTTTGGGCCGAATGATGAGATAGTTTTTACGCGCATTATCAACGGCGTTGGGACTTACCAGATGAGCGGTACCTACACCTATACGAATGGCCAAGGCAAGGCTGTGATGCACAATGTAGGAGAGACTGTGGATTACAATTTTTCTTTCACGGTTGATGGCAATACCATGGTGTTCCACTACAACTTACGTGACATTACGCTTACTAAGATTGCATAGTGAGAAAAGTAAAGCAACCTTGAATCTGATTCAATATGAAAAAAATGATGAAGGCAATAGCAGCCTTAATGCTAATGACAGCGGTGGTATTTACCGCAGGATGTAATAAACCAGAAGATGAACCTAATAATGATGAGACCGTAACGGTAACGGTTAACACTATCACACCTTCTGACATCACTACAACAACCGCGGTTTGTGGTGCTGAGGTCGTTGTAAGCGAGGGTGTCACACTTGAGGAGTTGGGCGTATGCTGGGGTCTCCAAGAAAACCCAACGGCAAGTGAAGAGCATCTTTCCACC
>JAFWRA010000147.1 GCA_017508895.1 Bacteroidales bacterium | reverse complement strand
CTGGGCGTCCGTGCTCGACATGTTGAAACTGATGGCATTAATCGTGCCTGCAGTCCCAATCTCGTCGGCAGTGTAAACCTGCTCAACGAACGAGTAGCCCCAAAGGCTGTTGAAAGGAGTCACGTATGTCGTGCTCGTTCCATCACCAATGGTAACTACATCCGCCTTCGCCACGCCCATAAAGGCGAGCAAAAGCGTCATCATCAAAGAAAATACTTTCTTTTTCATAATGAATTGATTTGGTGAATAAATAAGTGAATTAAAAGGTTTTCTCGTGTAAAAATGCAAAACGCCCCATGGCCAAATGGCATGGAAGCATCACTTTTCCTAAGCATATTACGAACATTCGAATGCATAGTAAACGCGTTGTTTTAATGTCTAGACATCCTTAAGACTCTCAACTTTCGGTTTACCCTTAGTCAAAAACCGAAAAAAATTGACTGATAGGATAATTTTTGTATCCTCTCAGGGTGTTTTCTTGATGGCCTACCATACAAAAAATAAGGCCGCCTCAACGGCGGCCTTATAAGTCAGTAGAGACAAATACGTCTCACAAAGATTATTTCCTGATTAGTACACCAAGAACTTCACGCAGGACGTATTGGCACCCTGGCTGAGACGCAGGATATAAGAACCTGTGCTGAGGTTTTCGGCGTTGAGGTTGACTTGGTGTTCGCCTTCAGCAAAACGACCCATGTTCTGGCTCATCACCATACGGCCAGTCATATCGAACACCTGATAGCTGACATTGCAGCTTTCACTGAGTTCGAAACTGAGGGTTGCCTGACCGTTAACCGGGTTGGGATACATGCTGACAGCAATGTTCTCAACTGAAGGAGTCTCCGGAACGCCCGCGAAATCTTTCTTATAGTTCTCGCAACGGTACACACCCTTGCCGTAAGTGGCGGCATAGATGACACCCGTATTGTAGACACCAGGATATACTGTCACGAAAATACCTTCATCAGTTACAGTGGAAATCTGTTCATCCTCATGATAAATCAGCTGTTGCTTGAGTTCCATAACCGGAACCTCACCCATGATATTGCCATCATTCGACCATTCAGGATTGTTGATGTTCTTGGTTCTGTAGATGCCACGCTCAGTGCCGAGGATAACATCGCCAGTAGCCATCTCAATCAATGAAGAATAGACAGGCATCTTGGGCAGGTTGGCCTGCTTGCTAACGAAGGTGGGCTCGTCCGACATAGCGTTGGTGGAATAGAACACATAGTCATCATTGCCATAGTTACCGCAAGTGACAACAACTTTATTGTTATCGCGCGGGTCGACACAGACCGAAGTGACGCACTGGCCGCTCATGGGCAAAGTGATTTGAGTGGTGGTGACAGCAAACAACGAATCGGTGATGGTACCTGTAGCATCGTCAACAACAGAGTTGAGACCAGAGATACGGTAGAACTTACCATCCTTCAAACCAACAAAGAGGTTGTCGCCATCGGCAGAAATACCCATGCAGAGAGGCTCGCCTCTGAAGCCTGAGTGACTCTTATCGGCCACTTTATACCATCTAGCTTCAACGTCAAATTGGAGAGGGGTGCGGGTCATTGTGACAACATCGGTGAAAGCAACAAAGAAGTTGGCAGTAATGGGGTCATGCACCTCAACGGAGTCACCAGCAGCAAGAGGAGCCGTCAATGTGTAGTGGAAAGGATAATTGTTTTTGCTTATCACCATGACATCGGTTCCGCTCACCTGGGTTTCGTCAGTCTCATTAAAGTACCAAACCGTCTCAGGATTCAGTTGGTTGTTATACTTTTCGTGGAGCAGGATAGGCAAACGGAAAGAAGAAGTGCTGAGGCCAAGGCTCGAATGAGATGTGAAGTTGGTTGACACCCAGTCTTCACCGGCAGTTTGAGTACGTTCCAATCCACCACCTTTGTAAGTGACGAAGAACGTGTTGGGGTTCAGAGCCGAAATGGCGCAAGGACCAGCATGTCCTCCATCACCAAATAAACCCATATCATAGCCCAAAGGATTAATCCATTCACCCGTGCCAAGCGTATTTGCATTTTCGTCGCCCTCAATCAGCACAGTGCCATGGTCAAGGCCAGCGGCCAGAATGCGATTAACCTCGCCGGAGGGTGCCACATTGAACATACGAGTGGTCACATAGTTGCGGTTGCAGTTGCTGAAAACGAATCTCCCTGTGCCTTTGTAGACACCACCATCGGTACCCACATAGCATTCTCCAGCGTTGTTGGGGTTAAACACCATGGTATGGATACCCACATGGAGATAATCAGGAAAATAAGAATAAGAGTCAGTCGTTATTTGTTCAGCAAGGTAATAACCAGTGCCACTTTCAGGCTTTTGAATCTTCCAAAGGTAATAACCCATCACATACAGGGTACCCTCATCTAAGGGATCTACCACAATGCAGTGATTGTAAGTTCCGAAGCCACCATAGAGGAGATGACCCTGATTAGCTGTCACACTGGGCAATGCCATAGCCCAATTCTGGCCTTTATTATTGGAAACAAAGACACCACTATGGTTACCATCGGTACCAATGCACGACACATAGATAACGTTATCGTTCGTAGGAGCGATAGCAATGTCTATCATAGCTCCTGCCTTGGGAAGAAGGGTATCGCCTTGCAAGGTGGAACCCGTACCAGAATGGCAAACCAAATGCTCGACGTCAGCACCGATATAAACTTGACCATCGATACCAGCGACGATGGTGTTATCTTTAGCGACCTTCACTGCAACAGCCTTACCTTCAACAGCAACAGCCCAGGTTTGACCTTTGTCGTTTGAATACATCAAACCGTCGTCGGTAGCAGCCAAAAGTTTGCTGCCAGCAATAGCCAGGTCATTGATGTAAAGCCACTCGTCAGCTGTAGGAGCCTTGACTAATTCAAATGCATCATCAACAAGTTTGTAAAGACCAGTACCAGCGAAGCTGTTGTCGTAGCCTTGTTGGTCGAGGCCGTTGTAATTGACACCGTTGCTGCCGTCACCAGTACCGACATAGATGGTACCGTCAGCATCCTGAATCATGCAGCTGACCATCAGATTAAGATTGCCCACATGATGCCAAGTGACGCCGTAGTTGTAGGTTTTGTAAACACCGCCACCCTTGGAGCCGATGTAAACCACACCATTGGGATGACCTTGGTAAAGTCTGTTGTCATACACGACAGCAGTAGTCTGACCACCCATGTTGTCAGGACCCATGCTAATCCAATAGAGCGGGTCATTGGCACCGTTTCTTGTGGCCTGGACCTGCATTGCCTTGAACATGTCGGCAGGATCGATCAAACCAGTGTTTTGGTTAGCGCGAAGACTGCCCATAAAGCTCTCCGCATTCATAGTAGTTTGCGTACGCGGGACATAGTGTCCTCCTTGGTCAGCGATAGCCATCGATTGACCTAAGACCATGATTACCAGAAGTAAACTGAAAGGTAAAAATCTCTTTTTCATATCACGAAATTTTAATTAATTATCTGTTTTGACAGTTTTTCACCATAAATAGGTCTGCAAATATATGACATTCTCTCAAAGAAATTACATTTTGAAGAAAAAAAATTTCATTTTTTTTGAAAAAAAGTCATTTTAACCCCTAAAACGGTCAGAATGGGAGCATCTTATCCGCTTCAAGCCAGCCTTCGCTACCATTGGCGATTCGAACCCGATTCCAGCCGTTTGAGGTCTCCAAAACTGTCACCTTAGAACCTTCGTGCAACACGAACAAGTCGACACCGTTCTCGCTTGGTGAACTTTTCACCGTCACCGTTGGGGTCATGATGATGGCTTGGTCTTGGGCAACGGCGGCAGACTTCAGCTGAGCGGCAAAAGTCACCGAAAGGCCAAAAACTATCAAGAAAAGAATGCTAGCAAAAAAGCCAAGCTTCCGCAAACCGATGCGCCGTGAGCGCAGGAACAGGAAGAGAGAGAAAAGCAGCAATGCAAAAGCGACTATGGAACACCATGCCCAGTGGTCGCTCGAAAACAAAGCTCGCGTACTGCGCCACCATCTTACGAAGAAAGGCTGAGGCATGGGGTCCACCTTGTCAACAATGGCAAGATTGGCAATAGCGAGGTTGGTCTTCACATCCTCATTTGACGGGTCAAGCTTCAAAGCTTTTTCGTAATAATAAATGGCCATGGGATATTCATGCATCTTGTAATAGGCATTACCCATGTTGTAATAAACTTGCACCGATTCCATGTCAGTAGCAAGAATCTTCTCATAAAGCGACACAGCAGTATCGTAATTACCGGAATTGTATGCGGCATTGGCCTGCTCAAACCATACTTCACCATTATCTTGGGCATGAGCCATGTTCAAGCCCAACATGGTGAGAAGACATAATATTAATAAGGTGTATCTTTTCATCTTTATTCCCTTTCATTCATTACAAGACTTTTTCCGCTTTTGAAATCACATCAATGCCTCGGCGATAAAGGTCGTCCATCTTCTCTTCGGCACTGCCTGGAGCAAAACGGGCGAACTCACAACTGTTGAGCGTATCGACAAACTGTTGTGTCAATTCATCAGGCACGTTTTTGCTCTTCATGGTCTCACTCACCGTGTCCATCGATAACTTGGAGCGTTCGATGCCTGTCTTGTCGGCAATGTATCCCCATAATGCCTGCGACATCTCCACATAGAACTTCTCCTGATCCTTCACTTTCAGGTATTGCAAGGCGTTTTTCAACCTGCCGCGCGCCACCTTATCAGCCTTGCGGTTGCGGTTGGCAGCCGTATCCTTGGCCTGTTCCTCATGCTTCTTGAGGACAAACAACAGGATGACAAAAACAAGTAGCAAGGAGAGTAGTCCCACGAAATAGGCCGATGAACCGAAGAAACTCAACTTCTGTGGACGCAGATGGGCATTGCCTGTCATGATATGGTGGATGTCGCTACCCAAATACTTGATATCCTCCTGATTGGAAGCATAGATGCTTCCACCCTCATCTGTGTCTTTGCCTTTCTCAATCTTAATATCATAAGGTTGTGACGGCAACGTCTGATAGGCTTCATTCGAAGGGTTGAAATAAGAGAACTCAATGGCGGGGATGGTGAAACTCCCTGCCCGACGCGGAATGACTAAATACTCAGCCTTCTTCGTTCCCGATAACCCTTGAGCATTCACATTTGTCGAAGTGGTAATCTTGGGATCGTAGACTTCAAAATCGGGAGGAAAGATGGGTTCAGGCATTTGCAGCAGTTCGATGTTGCCTGTGCCACTGACGGTAAGCGTCAAAGTGAAAGCCTCGTTGGTCTTCAGTTCAGTCTTGTCGATATCCGCCTTGAAGTTATAATTGCCCACTGCACCCGCAAACGAATCGGGTTTACCAGCTTCAGGAAGATTCTTTACCTCAAGCAGGAACGTATTCGAAGTCAATTCTTTCTTCACATTAGCGATGTTGCGGTTGAAAAACGGGTCGTTGAAGAACTCCTCAAACGGATCCATGCTGCGGCGGCGGTTGCTCTCCGTCCTGACTTGTGCGATGCATTCTATTGACATCGGGTCGATGGTAAGATTGCCTGCACGCTGAGGCACAATTACGATTTTTTGAATCTCAGCCACCGTATACTCAATGCCGTTGATGTATTCGCTGCTTTGGTGCAAACTACCGCCGTTGTTATCCGAAATGTCCTTGGTCCAAAAACCTGCATAGGTAGGCATTTTACCGACCGACAAGGAACTGACCGGCACTTTGGTATACAACTTATAGGTCAACACCACCTGCTCACCCAAATAAGCGGATTTCTTGGAGGGTATGACGCGCAAGAACAAATCCTTGCCGCTGACCTGCGGGTCATTGGTGCTTTGCTGCGACTGGCCTTGACCCGAAGAGAAGCCACCCGTTGCTGGAGCGGCATGACTACCATCGTCGGGCACCACCTTGATGTCAAAAGGCTCGCTCAAGATTTTGTTGCCTTTGACTGTCAAAGAGGCGGATCCCACATGGAACGTCCCTTCTTGTTCGGCCTGTAAAGCAAAGGTATAAGTACATTTCACACTATGCGACATCGAGCCGTTGACCATTTGGAAACTGGAACTCGTCGAGGTGAACGGCCCGCCCACCACGGTAAAGCCATTGAACGAAGGGGCTTGAAAGCTCTTTCCTTCGGCATTGGCTTCAAACACCACTTGGAAACGCTCGCCCACCATGACTTCTTTCTTGGCGGAGACTGTCAATCTCGGGTCGTCTTGCGCCCACAGCCACAGGGGGGCTAACATCAAAAACAAAATGATTCGTTTATTCATAATTACCAATCTTTATCGCTCTTCTTCTTGGGTTGTTGTCTTACTTTCTGTTCGTTGACCTTTTCCATGGTCTTTTTTTCCTGGTTTTCAAGGGCATCAAGCATTCGCTGGGCATCTTCCTTCGACATTTGCTGACTTTGCTGCTGTTGGTTTTGTTGCTGTTGTTGCTGCTGATCTTGGTTTTGCTGCTGGTCTTGCTGTTGCTCTTGATCCTGTTGGTCTTGTTGCTGGTCCTGGTTTTGCTGCTGTTGCTGCTGGTCTTGACCTTCGCTCTTCTCAAAAATGGCCGAAACCTCCACATCGAAATCGGGCATGGTGAAGAAGTTGCCTAAAGGCTGTACCTTAACAGCTGTATCCCCTACCTGATGGATGACATATTCCTTAAACTGATAGCCCGGCTCAGGCGCATTGCGTAAAGCAACCGTCTCGCGACGCGTGGCTTCAACTTGGTCAAGGAGCACATGACCTTCTTTCAGGGTCGTATCGGGAAGCACTTTGAAGTAATCCGTGGCTTCAACAAACTCGGCCTTCACCGTCACGTCAGAATCAATCATCTGGAAAACATTGTCATCCGAAACGGGCGCCGACTCGGTGGCATCCTTATCGCTAACCACCCGCAAATCACCTAACTGATAACCTTTGTCAGGCTTCACGATGATGGCAATATTATCGCCAGATTTGACCAAACTGTCGGTCACCGAAACCGTACCATAAGCCACACTATCAACACTGACTTTCAGCGCCGTACGGAAAATAGCCGTCACCGTCACATCGAAATCGGGCATTTGGAACACCGTATCATTGACTGGCACCGTGTCGTTTCTGCTTCCCGTCTTATACACAGTGAATTTATCCACCACATATCCATCTTCACCTTTACCAGACAATTTAACCTGCTGTCCTTCAATGGCTTTTTGTTTATCGGCAGAGACGATTCCATGCTTGATATTCTTCTCAATCTCAATCTTATGCGCTTTCTTGAACTCTGCCGAGACCAACACATTGAACTTGGGCATGATGAAACTATTACCGCTCACCTGCACTTGCACCTCCTGATTGTCGGCACGCACCACCATGTATTGTGAGAGTGCATAATCCTCATCGGGTTGTGCCGTCAGCGTGACACGTTGGCCGTTAAAGGCCTCTTTCTCATTCGCCTCTACCCTACCATTTTCAGGTTGCACCACCCAAATCTTGCTCTTGACCAAATGGGCACGGCAAAACTCGAGGTTATACAAGGCATTTTCATTCTCTGGATTTAGTTTCAGCGACACCTTATATATATTAAAGGCATCGTAATACTTGTTCTGCGCCAAGAGACAGTTGCCCATGTTGTAAACGGCATCCGACTTCAGTTTGGCATCAGGCGACATCTCTACTACTTTCTGAAACTCGTTGTAGGCCGTGTCGTAGGACTGTTTGGCATAATAAACATCGCCCAAATTAAACTGTGCCTTCGCATTGTTCGGCCTGATTTCCAAGGCTTTCCTATAATTCTCGATGGCCTGCTCGTAGTTGCCGCTCTTGTAGTTTCGGTTACCTCTACGGATGGCCTGCTCGTCGCTCTGTGCCGAAACCGTCAACACAGACGACAGGAAAACTATGATGGTCAGATATTTAATGAACTTATTCATCTTTCTTCTCAAAAATGTTAAACTTCCGCTCCCAAGCTTTCTTGCCTGAGGAAATGAAAATCTCAATCAGCAAAAAGACGATGGCAGCAGCTACAAACCACTGGAACTGGTCTTCATAGTCAGTGAAGACCTTGGCATCGATTTCCGTCTTGTCAAGTTTGTTGATGTCGTCGTAAATCTTCTCCAAGCCCACATTAGAATTGCTGGCGCGCACATATATGCCGTTACCTGCTGCGGCAATCTTCTGCAGCATCTGCTCATCCAAACGTGTGATGATGGTGTTGCCGTTTTTATCCTTGCGGTAACCCGTTTGATGGCCATATTGGTTGTACTCAGGAATCGGGGCGCCGTCGGCGAGGCCCATACCTATAGTATATATGTGTACGCCCTGTTTGGCAGCATCTTGAGCCGCTTTAATGGCTACATCATTCTCGTGGTCTTCACCATCAGAAATGATGATGATGGCACGACTGTGGGCTTCATCGGGGAATGACTTCATTGCCAGATTGATAGCTTCGGCAATAGCCGTTCCCTGCGAGGCCACAAGATTCGTGTTGATGGTCGAGAGGAACATCTTTGCCGCCGAATAGTCGGTGGTGATGGGCAGCTGCACAAAGGCTTTATCGGCAAAGACTATAACACCGAGGCGGTCGCCACGCATGTCACCAATCAGCTTGTTGATAGCCTGCTTCGAGCGCTCCAAACGACTGGGTACAATATCCTCAGCGTTCATCGAGTTGGAGACATCAACTGCGATATACAGGTCAATACCTTCGCGCTTCACCTCCTCCATCTTACTGCCACTCTGCAAGTTTGCCAAAGCCAAAATCGAGCAGGCGATGATAAGAAGGAAGATGATGAACTTAAAGTTGGCGCGTCGGGTGGAATAAGTCGGCACAAGGTTTTGACGCATCTCAATATGAGCGAAACGCTCAAAACGGCGCTTCTGACTTATGCGGAACAGAATATAAATGATGACCAATACTGGGATGATTATCAACCAGTAGAGATATTCAGAATGTTCAAATCGCAATACGTTTTCCATGGCTTTAATCGGTTAAAGTTCTGAAAATAGTCTTACGCAACAGGAATTCGAGCAACAGCAAGGCCAATGCCAAAGCCACCAATGGATAAAACTCCTCATGAAGGCGCCGGAACTCGGTCACTTCGATTTTGGAGCGCTCTAACTTGTCGATTTCCTGATAGATTTCGTCCAGCTTCTGGTTGTTGTTGGCGCGGAAATACTTGCCTCCCGTCGAGTTGGCAATGGTAGTCAGCAGTTTCTCGTCAATTTCAACCTTGATTTGTTGAAGCACTATGCCGCCAAAAGGATTCTGCATAGGGTAGGGTGCAGTCCCATAGGTACCCACGCCAATGGTATAAACACGAATGCCATACAATTTGGCAATTTCGGCAGCAGTATAAGGGTCAACCGAACCAGCGTTATTCATACCATCAGTAAGCAGGATGACCACTTTCGAAACGGCTTCGCTGTCCTTGAGTCGGCTGATGGCAGTAGCCAAACCGTCACCGATGGCGGTACCGTCGTCAATGAGGCCGTTTTTCATTTCGGCCAGCATGTTGAGCATCACACCGTGGTCGGTAGTCAACGGCACTTGGGTGAAGGTTTCACCTGAGAAAATGACCAGTCCCATGCGGTCGCCGGGACGATCTTTCACAAAGTCGGAGGCCACATTCTTGGCAGCGGTCAAACGGTCGGGTTTGAGGTCGCGGGCCAGCATGGAGCCCGAGACGTCCATGGCCATAACGATGTCGATACCTTCAATATTGGATGTAGAGTTGGTCGACGAGCTCTGCGGACGTGCCAAGGCTACAATCAACAAAGCCAATGCCGCCATTTTCAAGGCGAAAAGCAGGTGACGCAGATAGGCTTTCCAAGTCTTAGGCAGTTTGACCATCCCCTTTAAATCGGAGAAGCTCACAAATGCTTCTTGTTTCTTGTGGCGCAGAATGTACCAGATGATAGCTAAAGGCACCAACAGCAAGAGCCACAACAGCTTGGGATTCGCAAATTCAATGTTTTCAAACATTTTTCACCTCCTCCTTTACTGCGGGTTCTTCTTGTTTCTGCTTCTTCAACTCGGCAAGTCTCGCTTCTTCTTCAGCCTTGCGTTTCTGATATTGTGCGTAACTCTCGTTGACGAATTCCGTCATGCTGTTCATGGCATTCTCGCTTTCCATGTTGGCTGCCGAATACTTGGCAAACTTCACCAAGTCAGCGACTTCCATCGTTTCCTTCAACTTATTGTAGGTCTCTTGCGAGAAATGCAGCGGCTTGACCTCTTCCAAAATATCATCGGTAGTCATCTCGACAGCATTCACGCCAAACTGACCTTCGATATATTCGCGAGCGATGTCGGTCAGCGAGGAGAAGTATTCCTTTACTTTACCTGACTGCCAGAGCTTCTGCTGGCGCAGATTCTCCAAATCGCCTACAGCCTTGTCGTATGGCGGGATAACAGGTCCACGAACAATGTTACCATCGGCATCTACCTTGGTTTTGCGGTGCTTGCGCCAATACCAAATGCCGAAGACAGCCAAAGCCAACAGCAACACGGCGAGAATCCAGGGGAACACCTCTTTCATTTGAACCGGAGCGGCGATGGGTTCCACTATGGGTTTGTAAGCCATGGTGGTATCGACTGTAATGGTAGTCGAATAAAGGTTGATAGGATCCGTATAAGCTTTCAGGCGATCAGGGTCGTCGAAAGACTTGGCGTAGGTCAGACCAACAGCAGGCACTTGGATTTGGCCAGTATCGAAGGTCATCAAGGTCAGTTGCTGCTTCACGATGACATTGCTATCCGCGTCGGCGGTACGTTCCACCTCGCTTCGCTTGATGATGTCAAGCTGCTCCGACAGCGTGTCGATGGCGAAGTCGTTCCATTCCACAAACCAGCCGTAGGGCACCTTGAGGCTCAAATCGAGCGTGAAAGGCTTGCCCACTTGCACTTTCGTGTCATTGACCTTGCCTTCCACCTCCACATTTTGCGCCTTGAGACCACCTAATAGGGCGAACGTCGCCATCAAAAACAAAATGTATCTTCTCATCTTCTTGCCTCCCTTTTCTTAAAGAGTTGCATCAAAGGTCTAACATAGTCTTCATCGGTATAAATCAGAGAGTTGTCGATACCGTGTTTGGTAAACTCACGGTTCAACTCGGCCGATTTGTAGTGAATCATCTGCTGATAAGCGTCATGCCAGGCACGGCTCGACGTGTCCACCCAGCGTTCCTTGCCCGTCTCCGAGTCGCGGAACTTGACCAGTCCCACCTTGGGCATGTCCATCTCACGGCGATCCGTGATGCGCAACGCCACCAGGTCATGTTTGTTGGCAGCAATCTGCATCTCCTTTTCGAAGCTCTTGTCCGTCATGAAGTCGGAAATGAGGAAGGCTGTAGTGCGGCGCTTGATGGCTGAGGTCAGGAAGCGCAAACCTTCTCCGATGTCGGTGCCGCGTTCCGTCGGCTTGAAGTCGACGATTTCGCGGATGATACGAAGGATATGGGAACTGCCTTTCTTGGGCGGGATGAATTTCTCGATTTTGCTGCTGAAGAAGATGACACCCACTTTGTCGTTGTTCTGGATGGCAGAAAACGCCAAGACGGCTGCCAATTCGGCAGTCAGGTCACGCTTCGACTGACTCTGCGAGCCAAAGTCGTTGGAACCCGACACATCGATGAGCAGCATCACCGTCATCTCACGCTCTTCCTCGAAGATCTTGACAAAAGGCTTGTTGAAGCGGGCGGTGACGTTCCAGTCGATGTTGCGGATGTCGTCGCCGTACTCGTACTCGCGCACCTCGCTGAAGGTCATACCACGCCCCTTGAAGGCGCTGTGGTACTGCCCCGAGAAGATGTGGTTCGAGAGGCCTCGCGTCTTGATTTCGATTTTGCGGACTTTCTTGAATATTTCTGTTGATTCCATATTTTAAACCATCATTTTTTCATTTTTCGGCATGGGGTTCACACCCCGTTCACCGTTTTTCGGCAGGGATTCATTTCATTCCATCACCTGCTAATTTCCGTCGTCCCTACGGGACTTGGTTTTACGGCACTTCGATGGTATTTAGGATTTCGTTGATGATTTCTTCGGTGGTGATGTTTTCGGCTTCAGCCTCGTAGGTCAAGCCGATACGATGACGTAGCACGTCGGGGGCAACGGCACGGATGTCCTCGGGGATGACATAGCCACGGTGCTTAATGAAGGCGTAGGCCTTAGCAGCCAAAGCCAGGTTGATGGTGGCACGCGGTGAGCCGCCATAGCTGATCATGTTGGCGAACTTCTTCAACTTGTAATCGCTCGGGAAACGTGTCGCGAAAACAATGTCGGTAATATAGTTCTCAATCTTCTCATCAAGATAAATCTCACGGCACACCTCGCGGGCGCGAATGATATCATTGGGTTTCACCACGGCGTTAATCTTGGCGCCGGCGTTGGCAATATTCTGACGCAGAATCAGTTTCTCCTCTTCCTTCTTGGGGTAGTTGATGACCACCTTCAGCATGAAGCGGTCCACCTGAGCCTCGGGCAGCGGATAGGTGCCTTCCTGTTCGATGGGGTTTTGGGTGGCCATAACGAGGAAGGGATCCGGCAATTTGAATGTCTCGTCGCCGATGGTCACCTGATGTTCCTGCATGGCTTCGAGCAGAGCGCTCTGCACCTTAGCGGGAGAACGGTTGATTTCATCAGCGAGGACGAAGTTGGCGAAGATAGGGCCGCGACGCACCACAAACTCCTCCTTCTTCTGGCTGTAGATCAGCGTACCGATAAGGTCGGCGGGCAGCAGGTCGGGGGTGAATTGGATACGAGCGAAGTCGGCATCAATGGCACTAGCCATTGACTTGATGGCCAAAGTCTTAGCCAAGCCTGGTACACCTTCCAGAAGGATGTGTCCGTTGGCAAGCAGGCCAATCAAAAGGCGTTCGGTCATCTGTTTCTGTCCGACGATGACCTTATTCATTTCGAGGTTGATGAGGTCGAGGAATTGACTTTCTCTTTGGATTTTTTCGTTCAGTTCACGAATGTCAGTTTCTATCATTGTTTAGTTGTTTAGTTTGTTCTTTGCTTGGTATTGCGCGGGGAATAAATTCCCCGATAACATCGGCTCGCCCCTTGGGGCTTTTTTGGCACGTCAAAAAGCGTGCAAAAGTAGCCGTTTTTCGGGTTAATAACTCCTATTTAATAAATTTATTGCAGGGATTTCATATTTTTGCATTCTCAAATTGGAACGAGAATGATCAAAAAAATCTATAAATTCGGTGGTGCGTCGGTGAAGGATGCCGATGCCGTGCGCAATTTGGCTGACATTGTGAGTCAACATAAGGATGAGGATATTCTACTCGTGGTTTCCGCCATGGGCAAGACAACAAACGCCCTCGAAAAAGCATTGGCTAACTTCCGTGAACACGACGGCCAACTTGGCATGGAGGCCCTTCATGAAGTCATCACTTACCACGACGGCATCATCCAAGGGCTGTTCGATGGCAACACCGACCCGAGATTTGACGAGAATATCGCAGGTCTCTTCATCGAGCTTTGGGAAAAGTTGCAGAAGACCGACACGCCCTACGACTACCAATACGACCAAACCGTATGCTATGGCGAACTCATCTCGACCAGCATCATCCATGAATACCTCAGCAAACGCGACATCCCTACCCGTTGGCTCGATGCGCGCCAATATGTCATTGCCGAAGACGACACCCACTACCGCGCTGCCAACCCCGATTGGGATGATACAAGACTCAAAATCAGCAAGTTGAACAATGAACATATTCGAGGTATCGTATGCCTGACGCAGGGTTTCATTGGAGGTACAGCCGACGGCAAACATAGCGTCACCCTCGGGCGCGAAGGCTCCGACTTCACCGCGGCCATCTTCGCCAACTGCCTCGATGCCGAAGAAGTCACCATCTGGAAAGACGTGGACGGTCTGCTCAACGCCGATCCGAAGCGCTTCGCCGACACAGTCCAGCTGCCGCATATCCCCTACTCCGAGGCCATCGAGCTAGCTTTCTATGGCGCCACCATCATCCACCCCAAGACCATCAAGCCGCTGCAAAACAAGGGAATAACACTCAAGGTACAGTCGTTCCTTCACCCCGACCACGAGCCTTCGCTCATCGACGGTGGCCATCGGAAAAACGACGAGAGCATTCCCTCCTATATCGTCAAAGACAACCAAACCTTGGTCTCCATCTCGCCCCGCGACTTCTCCTTCATGGACGAACACAACCTGAAAACCATTTTCACCCTTTGCGTCGAGCTCAACATCCACGCTAATATGATTCAGACCTCCGCTTTGATGCTTTCGTTCTGCTTCGACAGCAACGAACAGAAACTGAAACAGCTGAGAGCCAACCTCAAAGATGGTTTCAGTGTCAAGTACAACGACGGCTTGCAACTGTTCACCATCCGCCACTATCAAGACGGCTTGGAGAACGACTTCATCAAGGGGAAAAAGGTTTTGGTGAAACAAGGGAGTCGTAGTACGATGCAGTTTGTGTTGAAGCAAGAGACAGAAAAACAAGAGTAAAACATAGCCTTTTGTTTGAAAATGTATATCTTTGCAACATCAAATTAAGCGGTCATGTGCCAAACAGAAACCATCACTCAAAATGTCGTCAGACTCAGCAAGCGAAGCTACAGCCATCGTTTGGAAATCATCATGCCCAATGCATATCATGCATCACAACTGGCTCGGCTCAATCGTGAACTCGACCGTTTATACGAGATGATTTATGACGATTGGCAAAGCATCAGAGAGGAAGACTACAAAGTATTCGGAGCACAACTTTCCATTTTGCTCCAAACTATCAAACAACTTTACAACACATGCAAGGAACAGCCCCGAGAAATGGCACTTGAAGAAGAGACCAAAAGATTGGGCATGAACTATTCTGCCCTGTTTGAATTAAACAGCGACATCGTGAATTTTTGCATTAACATGCCTAAAAATCAGGAAATGAAGCAACTGATGGAGCGTCTTACTCAGGTTGACAACCGCATCAAACAAACCGTCTGATGATTGACTATTTCGCCATTACCAATTTTGTGGAACGCATCGCTGCGCAGAAAAACGCTAAACGAGGGGTCTATGCTACCGTTGAAGAAGAAATATGCACTGCTTTTAAGGATGTGAGTATCGAACAAATCAGACAAAACCGAGACATGATTCTGCTTGACGACCCTCGTCTTATCATCAAGCTTAGGCTTCCTGACAAAAAACACAAACTTGCCAAAAAAGACGGTTTTCGGCTCATTTACCTTGTTTATAAAAACTCTGAAGAAGTCGCTTTTTTGGACATCTATCCAAAAAACGGTCCAATGCAGCAACTTGACATAAACGACCAACAAGTAGTCAATCTGGTCAGACAATATGTCGATGAAAAGGAAAACGGAACTTTGCGGACTTACGAAATCTGATTTTCGGGCATTTATCAGCTTTTTTATCAAAAAAACATCAAAATAGAGACTGCATTTTGTGTTTTTCCTAAATTTGCGCCCGCATTATAAGACTCAAAAACACATTCTATATGTACAAAATCGAAAAACACCCCATCTTGGACATCCCGCAGGAAGACCTTGTGGAATTCCAATATGAAGGCAAGACCGTCAAAGGTCAG
>JAFWRA010000146.1 GCA_017508895.1 Bacteroidales bacterium | reverse complement strand
GGTGAGCGGCAAGGACGAAAAGGTGTTGCTCTACCGTAAAAAAGTTCAGCTTTGGCCCGCCGAATTGGCCAAGGCCAGTCCCTATCCGCTCCGTGGCATTAACGACATTCTGCGTTACAACATCACGGAATACACCCGCAAGATGGACAACCCGAGCTTCCCGCTTTCGGGCACATGGGAAGACAACGGATACAAGCCCATCGAAGGCAAGAAAGTTTATCACCTCACTTTCGTCATCCAATGCGTCTACGAAGGCAAGACCGAATACAAGCGCATTGTGGTGCGGTGTGATAAGAAAGGGATTGTTAATGTGAAGGTGAGTTAAGGCTAAAACCTAAGAATATCCTCCTCGGAATCGGAGAAGGCATTGGCCCGCTCCAGTTGAAGCTTCATGACATCGAAATTGTCCGCTTGCAGGGTTGCGCTGAAACGCCGTACCCTATCCATCGCCTTGACAAGCACCGATGGATCGTCTTGCCGTGTCAGTTTCCGCAAAGCCTCTAAATAATCCGTCCGAAAGACGGTTGGAATAAGGATTTTGGTTTCACTGGCATGGGTCAGTTCGGCGTTCATCATAATGCGCGACATGCGGCCATTCCCATCATCAAAAGGATGTACCTCACTGACCATGAACAACATGAAAACCGCACGAGCGAAAGGTGACCGAAGTGCCTGATAAAAATCGAATCCTTTTTTTAAGGTTCCTCTGACAAGCTCGTAATCAACAAAATAGCTATTGCCCGCACGGTTGTTTTGCATCTTGAACTGCCCAGGATGTTTTTCGAGTCGTGCTGAAAGCAACAGTCTATGCCGAGTTTGTAACAAATCCAACAATTCATCCGAGGTAGCGGGAATCCGTGACATTTCTCTCCTGTCTGACACAATGGAGAAGGTACCCAAAACATCGTGGGAATCTTCATTGCGCGACGGCAAAGGCTGGTTGGACTCGACGATTTGCCTGGCATCTTCAAGGGTGAACTCTGTGCCTTCGATATAGTTGGAGAAATAGCTCTCGAAAAACGCGAAATTGCGATAGGTAATATTAGACACCTCACCCTCAGGATAAGCAGCAAAAGTGTCGGAATTCAAGGCAGAAAACAGGATTTGGAACAATTCGTACCGATGTGGGTCGTAAGGCTCGCCGAAAGCCCTTGCCGCGGCCAACGGAGAAGTGAGCACCTTGGCATCGCGAGTGGAAAGCAACGCTCCGACAATCTTATCCAACCGCTCATATTCCCTCATCATATCCAATCGATTTGCCAACACACAAGCTTTGTCGCGCAAAGCGTTGATGGCTGCTTCACCATGAATTCTGATGACCTTTTCCAAGCGGTTTTCAATGTCGGATTGAGACAGACACTTCGCCCCATCCCCTTTTTGATAAGTGGTTTGCAAGTTTTCCAAAAAAGCCCTTTCGGGACAAGCGATAAACAAACCATTGACAAACGGCGTGTCCTCCACCAGCCCTGATGCTCCTTCCAAAAGATGGACAACCACCCCTGGCAGCCTAACTTTTTTGGTGTATTTGTAGGTCAGGAAAAAGTCGCCTGTTGCGGTAGGTTTCATCTCGAATGCTGAGCGATGACTGACTACAGCTTCGGGAAACAGCCTACCAAAAATAAGAAACAGGTTTCTCCTCACGATGTTCTCATCCGAATCTAACAAGTTAGAAGTGTAAATCTTCTGTGCGACTTTCCTAATTTGTCCTTTCTTCACCAAAGCTGACAAATAATAAGAGTATTTCTTGTCCCCATTGGCAATCAAAATCTCGGGCAATCTCTCATTTGTTTTCGGATTTTTTTCCATTTCTTTGCTTATTTTCTGCAAAAATACGGAAATTTTTCCAAAATCTCATTGGTTTTTCGGAAATTTTTCGATTTCTCGGTTTGTTTTTGGGATTTTCTTCCAATTAATTTCCACCATTATTATTTTCGGCAGGGGTTTACACCGCCTGCTTTGTTTTCGTGTCACCCCTACGGGGTTCCGATGGCACCCCCAAGTCCCGTAGGGACGAAGGACAATAGGCAGGCGGTGGAATACAATGAAACCCCTGCCGAAAAACGAACCATATTCCGCTTAGCCCCAGCGGGGCGATAGGATGACCGACAATGCGGCCATAGTAATACAACAGCTATACAGCCATTCTTGTAAGGCTGTCACACTACGCAGCCGCAAAAACTGGATTATTCCGCATCGCGGACAAGGCGGACACTTGCGCCATCATATCGCCAATTGAAAGAAGTACAAATGGAATTAAATGAAAAACGTAGATCCTGAGCATCATAAGCGTATTCAATATTATAGGTTGTTGACCAATACGATCCAACACCAAAATGAAGCGCAACTCCCTGTCTCATCCCTGCGGCTGGCAAGAAAACAACACCTTTTGCTTCCAGAATATCCCAATCATCAATAGTGACAACATTACTGTTAAATTGAGCGTCACTTTGATTGGTGTTGTTCAGCGGATAATCGTCAAAATTCCAATCATCGGGCAAAAGAATCGCTCCATTAACGCCATTGACTTGAGCTTTTGCATATCTAATTCCTGAACTTGTATTTCTGGTTTCAATAATATAACTCCATTCATTTTTTGTCAGTGTCCGCCAACCAGAATGCTCTTGGTTACCGCCATTGACGATAGGATTATAACCCCAATCTGCTTTGCCAGTTTGGTTATGCAAATTGTAATATCTAGACCCATATGCAAAATAATCATAATAATTTGTACTTGTTGACCAAGGTTGATAACAAATGGCACCATGATCATAGCCACTCGTGCCCCAACCAAATAAATCTATCCAACCATCGTATGTTGAGGAAATATTATTATTACTGCTACCGAATACATTTCCATATTGATTCCCGTTATATGTTCCACCCACATAGTTCCATTGGTTCTCAGCAAATCGCCAAGTGTTTGTTGATGCTTGATATTGCAAGTTGCCCCGCGAGAAATACACTTGGTCGCCATTTTCGTTAATGGTAAACTTGCCGTTGATGGCACCTGTGGGGGCGTTGCTCTGCGGTGCAGAACACACTGCTCGGACAGAGAGTCCACAACAGCGAGCGCGATAACTCACGGCATAATTGTCTGAACGGAAATAAACACCACCTGCACTAGCTGGGTTTTCTAAATTGAGTGAACTTGACCAATAGTTTCCATTATAGCCAGCACCAGAATGTTCACTACCCCAAAGGTCGCCTGCAGAGGGCAGGAAGAGAGTGTTGCCATTAGTGGCTGTGAATAGTTTTCCGTTCACGTCGTTCTGGGTCGTCCATGTGTTTGTTGTGTTTTGATATAACTCTAGCCACTCCTCGTCTGTGGGCATGCGCCAAATCCCTCCCCAGTTAGCCGTAGCTGCATCGTCCTCGGTCAATAAGGTAGTCAGGTTATCTGAATAGCCATTGTAGCCGTATTGTGAATTGTTGCAATACTTGGTTAACCATAGTAGATAGCCGTTGTTGCAATATTGATAAGTACTCCAATTATAAACACTCTTAGGTTCGGTCTCGCCCCATGCAAAATAGTCGCCATATTCCTCAGGAGCATTCGCACCCACATTGCAGGTCGCCCACAAGAGGCCGCTCGGCAGGCCGAGGTCAACATAAGGGCAAGTGGTTTTGATACAAATCGTGGTTGTCTCTTCCACCTTCACAAAGAAACCCTGCATCGGGGCAATGGAACTGCATGAGCAACGCACCAACTCACCATCTGCATTATACACCATAAATTCCTTCGGGACACACGACCCATTCTCAAAGGCATAGACGTATGCATTGCAAGTATACGGATTGCCCAAAAGTGCCCATCCATTGAAGATGTTGCTTGAGCCCTCGGTGTATGGAACCTCCACGGTGACGATAGCCTCACCGTATGACTGATAGGTGCTGCCTGTCAGCGAAAGCTCGATGTCCTCAGAATTGGCGTAGAGATAGCCTGTAGTGCCGCCAACGGTGGTGATGACATGCTGCTTGTTGTTGCGCCACTCGGCGTAGGGATAGTCTGGGTCAAAGATGTAGAAGTCGTTGTCCTCGGCGGCGGTCATCGTTGCTGGGACAGCGACATCCTCATTGAAGGGGAAAGCCAACAAATAGTAATTGCTCCAGCTGTTTACCTCGTTGAAAGCTGCAATGCTCTTCTCCATCGTCACCACAAGACCTTGGGTGTTGTGTTTCAGTTGACCACCGTCGGCCACGGTAACGCTGCCGCCTTGGAGGCATACCTGGTCGGCGATGGCTGTGTAGCCTGCTGGAATGACGGCATCGGCCATAATGATGACATCACAGCCTTCGGGAGGCACTTCGCCCGTGTTCCAGTGAGTGCCGTCGTTCCAATTGCCGCTGCTGATAAAGAAATAATTTGACACGGCCTGAGACTGATTTTCCTGCCCGAAACTCAGTGCAGACAGGGAAATCAGCATTATCATAAGTAGAATCTTCTTCATATTATTGAGATTTGATTTGTGTTTTCAACTTTCTTGCTCTTCCCATGCGGGCAATAAAAAACATGGACTTTTACTTGAGTCGGTTAACGGAGGCCTTAGACTGCCTAACACCACAACTACATACAGTAAAGCCCATGTAAAAACACATGGACATTGACTTTACTGCCTGTGGTGTTATGAAATTGTCTAAGTTCCGCTAACACAAGCCTTAAGCTAATGCTTTTGTTCTAATATTCAGCTTTCCGTTGGTGCGCTTGGTGCGCTATAATCATTCGATAGGGGTTTGGTTAGACTTTTGGGTTATTTGTTCGAGGCAAAAATAGAGAGTTTTTGGCATAAAAGCAAAAGAAAACTTTTTTATTGCTCAGCCTTCAACTC
>JAFWRA010000145.1 GCA_017508895.1 Bacteroidales bacterium | reverse complement strand
GCGGCAGGGCAACTTCCCTATCCCACCTTTACGAACGAATTTACGGAGGGCATTACCGATCTACTCACCTACACAGATGAAACACTCAAGGACACAAGACCCATTGAGCCTGTTGAGCAAACGTTGACCGATATTTGGTATAACATCCAAGAAGGAGAATCCCCCGTTTCCGGAATAGAAGCCATGCTTGCCGACTTCCCGACGAAGCATAGAAAACTGACAAACGAAGTTATTGGTCTCTACTCAAACTATCAGAACTCGTTGCCTCGCTGGGATTTGAAAGGCCATTCGCCTACTGAAGCTTTCGAAATGGGCATCAAACTCCCAGAAGAGAAGAAATACAGACAAGAAGATTTTATCAGTTCAAACGGTTCCCCTTTTGACAATGCAAGTCCGAAAATCGGACGTAACAACCCCTGTCCATGCGGAAGCGGCAAGAAATACAAGAACTGTTGTGGAAAGAATTAACCATACAAGGCTTCGTCATATATATCTTGCATGGTATCAGGGAATCCCCAGCCACAAGGCGAGGTAAGCCTTATGAGTTGCTTGATTCGCTTTTCGTTGACATCCAAAAGACCGTTCTTCCGTAAAAAATCCACGGCACGGGCAAAGTTGTTTTCCACGGCAGAGTAGAAAGCATCCCACATGTCGCCATAGTCATACGAGAACTGGCAGGCTTGCTCGCAATAAAACAGCATCAAATCGGCAACGAGCTCGGGTGCTGGTTTAAGTTTCATAAAATCATTGACAGCCTTTCGGCACACGCTGAATCGCGTTTTCGGTTCACCGCGCGAAGGATAGAATTCGTTTTCAATGATTTTTTTGTATTCGTCCAATTTGCTTTTTTCGTTAGGGTTCAAATAGAACTCCAAATACTCTTTTGCCTCTTTTCGGGCATCATACAATTCCATCACCATCTCGATGATTTCGTCCTTATCCAAGGCTTTCAGGTGTTTCTTCAGTTGGGCTTTTGACATAGTCGATTATTTGGGGACAAAAGTATTGATTTTCCAAATACAAAAACAGCGCACCTGAAATTTCTGGATGCGCTGTTTCATATCAACCTAAAAATGTCTTACTCTTTGCGCCTTTTGGCAACAAGATAGGCTGCACCGAGACCAACAAGTACGGCGATACCGCCACCCAACGGCGTGGTCGCAGGCTGGTTGGTAGTCTGTTCATGGAAAGGCAGCATAGGTTTTTCGTTACCACGGAAACCTGAACCGTAAAACTCCTCATCGGACACTGTTCCGCGTTGGAACAGTCCACCGCCATTGGAATCAGCAAAAGTTGTCATACTCAGTCCGAGCGTAAGCATTGTTATCATAATTAGCTTTTTCATTGTCGTATGTTGTTTAATTGTTTAACGAATTGATTTATTCCACCACGATCTTTTGCGTCTTCACATCGTTGCCGTTGATAAGACGCAAAACATACACACCCGCCGACATCCCGCTGGTAGAGACGTTGCGTGCAACGTCTGTACTAACTACCACACGACCCGTCACATCAACAATCTGCAATGTGGAATTAGTATCCGTAGCAGTGATGATAATATTCCCGTTGCTGATGAAAGCGAAGGTCTCTGAGCTTGTCGAAGAGCCGTCCTTTGGAATAAATCGCAGCAAGAACCTCGAAGCATAATCGCTCGTCTTGGCCTCAAAGGTATAGCTTGGCTCAGCCAACAGGTCAACATCCGCGCCTGTGAGGTTGTCGATCAGATGCAGATAGCTGAAATCCATGCCGTCAGCATTCACGGAGATGGTGTATTGACCGTTCCGGGCCACTTTGAAATTCAGCGGTATTTCATCTTGTTCAGAAGCATAAGCGATAGCAAAGTCTTTGCCGCTTTGGAAGACACTAATTCTCACATTGTCCTTGTTGAAAATGTATTTTTCCAATCTATCGTTAGCGTTGAAACTAACAAATGCCTTGTCTTCAACCACATCGCCACGCACATTGTCTTCAACCACAACAACTTGCAAAACACCTTGATTAGCAACCATTTCAGGTGCCATTTTGCTAAAGACAACCGTTTCGTTTATATTATCGGCCTTCACCATTATGCCTGTACAAGTAGGAATGATAGTTTCCATCGAAGCCGCAACTGGTTCTAATGACGTGCCACCTTCATTCAACGTATAATAACTCTTGTTGACATAAGCGTCTACAGGGAATGGGTTACCTACAAGATTCCAACCTGCCAAAGTTGCATTAGCATCGTATGTAAGTTCAATTAGTTTTGTTTCGTCCTCATTAAACTCACCTTTAAACATCAAATCTACATTTTCTTTGTTGGCATACAGATAACCTAGGCCATTTTCCAAAACGAAAGCTTCCATATTGGCCTCATAGTTCTGCCATTCTTGCATTGGAAATGACTGGTTGAATTGGTAAAGGTCATACTCTGTTTCAGTAATCAAATTTTCAACCGTTGTAGGATTTGCGTTTTCCACAAGCGGCGATGCCAAGAAGTACCAGTCACCCTCGCTTGAACCATATCCTGAAACGCTCTTTTGCAGCCAAGGATAAATAATAGGTTGATATTCATTCCAATATTCAGCGGTCTTATAGTCTTCTAATGATTCGTACGGCACATACATTTTTATGCTATTAGCTGGATCATCAATATGAATATTGTTCATAGCAAAAGAACCATACATCGATGGTGGATTGACTGGGTACAACATAATTGAAGTTATGGTATTATTATTTCCCAATCCGAAAGCGTAATAACCAATGGTAGTAACAGAGCTCGGGATAACCAAGTCTCCTGTGAAACCACAACCAATAAAAGCATAATCTCCAATAGTTTCCAAAGCACTACCAAGCACTAAACGACCATTGAAACCAGTGCAGTTATAAAAGGCACCAGCATAATCATGAGAGGCATATCCAACTCCAATGGCCGTAACTGTATTAGGAATTACCAGATCCCCAGTAAATCCACTGCACCCAGAAAATGCACCATATCTAATTGTAAGCAAGGAATCACCCAAAATTAGTGTGCCATCAAAACCACCACAATTCTTAAAAGAGTCATCACCTATATTGGTCACGGAATTGGGAATGACCAAATCCCCTGTGAAACCACTACAGCCCGAGAAAGCCTCGTATTCTATCGAAGTCAAGGAATTAGAAAGCGTCAAAGTACCATCAAAACCTGTGCAACCCGCAAAAGCACTATACCCTATGGACGCAACTGTATTCGGAATAATTAGGTCGCCAGTGAAACCCGTGCATTGTGTGAATGCTTGTTCTCCTATGGTTTCCAATGAATTACTTAAATTCAGTGAACCGTCAAAACCTTGACACCAACCAAAAGCCCCATAGCCAATATAGGTTACACTATTCGGAATATTCAAATTACCAGTAAATCCAGAACAATTGGAAAACACTCCATCTTCAATTCGTGTGATTGATTCAGGAATGACCAATTCACCATCGAATCCCGTACACCAAGAAAAAGCCAAAGACCCAATGGATGTTACAGAATTGGGGATGATTAAATCGCCTGTGAAGCCACACCCTTCAAAAGCAGAAACGCCAATTTCGGTCACAGAGTTTGGAATTATCAATTCACCTGTAAAATTGGCATACCTAAACATAAAGTCAGGGATTCTTTCCACATTGTCAGCGATTGTTAGAGTACCATTGCAACCTTGGAAAGGGCCATAGCCATAATCAGGAATAGAACAATTCGTGGCATTATAATGCACTTCGGTAATGCCAGTGCAATCCTGAAAAGCATTAGCACCCAATGAAGTTATGGAATCTAAAATGACCAAACTACCTGTGAAACCTGTGCACCCCAAAAAAGCAACACTGCCAATAGTAGTAATGGAGGCTGGAAAACTCAGTTCTCCCGAAAAGCCACTGCAACCGTAAAAAGCAGAATAACCAATAGTAGTAATGGAAGTTGGGAGATTCAATTCTCCCGAAAATCCACTGCAACCATAAAACACTCCTTCTTCAATTGTTGTCAAGTTATCTGGTAGAACCAATTCACCCGAAAGACCGCTACAGCCCCAAAATGCATAACTTCCGATAGAAGTCACGTTTGCAGGAACAACAAGTTCACCATCTAAACCCGTGCAATTCTGAAAAGTACCATAGCCTATCGTAGTCACTGAATTTGGGATGACCAAATCACCAGTGAACCCACTGCAATTAGAGAAGGCATAACCGCCTATCGTGGTTACGGAATTGGGGATAACAAGGCTGCCTGTGAAGCCGCTGCAACCACCAAAAGCATCACCGCCTATCGTGGTTACGGAATTGGGGATAACAAGGCTGCCTGTGAAGCCACTGCAACCAGAGAAGGCTGAACCGCCTATCGTGGTTACGGAATTGGGGATTATCAGGTTGCCTGTGAAGCCACTGCAACCAGAAAAAGCCGCATTGCCTATTGAAGTCACAGAATTTGGAATCATGAGAGTACCTATAAAACCTGCACCATAAAACAAGTAATCAGGGATTTGAACAAAATCTTCGCTAAGGTTAAGATGTCCACTACATTCTCGGAAAATGCCAATATAGTTAGGGGCATTAATAATATTAATGGCATTGAAATAAACTTCATCAAAACTACAACCAGAAAATACGGAACTGCCTAAATATGTAATAGAACCTGGAATGACTAAATCGCCACTGAAGCCGCTGCAACCAGAAAAAGCATCACCGCCTATCGTGGTTACGGAATTGGGGATAACAAGGCTGCCTGTGAAGCCACTGCAACCAGAAAAAGCACCACTTCCAATCACGATTACAGAATTAGGGATGGTTAGAGTGCCACTGAACCCACTGCAATAACTGAAAGCCCCAATTCCAATCTCAGTAATAGAATAAACGGTCTCTTCATATGTTACCGTTTCAGGAATCGCCAACTGGCCTGTGGCGGAAGTGCCATCTACGTGGCCTGTCACGGTTACGGTTGTTCCGTCACCATTGACGGAGTAGTTCAAGTTGCCCACAGTGAAACTCTGGGCCATTGCATTTGTCAGTCCCACCACATTCAGCAGCAGGACAAGCAGGGCAGTACGAACCGCCCTTTTCAAAGGTAAGAATTTAATACTCATAACATTAGAATTTAGATTTTAACTTAAATGAATAAAACACAAAGTAAAATCACTTTTCTTTGAAAACCAACACTTTACACCATTAATAAAAGATAGAAAAAACTATCTGTTTTCGTTATCAATCCCTATCCATTTTGGATAAAGTCCTCAAAGAAGTTGTAATCCAAAATGTTGGATATGTTTTTCAGCAGATCGGTGTTGATGGAGGCATTGGCATACACCTTATACAAATGGTTGGGCGTACAGGGGATTTGTTTGGCTAGCCAAACGGTAGTCCTGCCTTGCTCTTTCAGCACGGCCTTAATCCTGTTCCCGATATGTACCTCCCTGACTTTCGACATAATAAAAGCGTGGAATTTCAATTTCTTGCTTGAATGTCAGGGTTTCCACGCCCCACTCGTCTAACAAGTCATTCCACGCCGTACCAAATACGGCATTTCATAACCAATCCTTGACGAGTTGTCCTCGCAAAGAGGACCTGTGGAAATTTGACATTCAAGGATAGCTATAAATGCTATCTGATTAATATGTTATGGTTATTTTCTGCTAATTCAATATATTAGTTATCATTTGTTTTCATTTTATCACAGTTTCTCCAATAATGTCAGAAACTCCTCCCTACTAATCCCAATGATTCGCAAATTATTGCGAAGGACATACTCTGGGACGGGATCGACATGGGTTTGGACAATGGCCGGGCGAGTCATGCCAGCTTTCATCCATGCTTCATGGCCTCCTTTTGTTCTCACCTTGGATAAGCCCAGCAACAACATGATGGCCCTGAACTCGCTAATAGAGACATTCGAAAGGTTTCTCATACCACCATGGGGATTCTTGCCGGAGCAACTACTTTTTCATAGCCGATGTTTCCACGTATCAGTTTCTTCATTTCTGGCTTTCTCATTAGTACTGCAAAAGTCGGAGGCAGCATTTGCCGTTTCTGCAACCTCCATCCATGTGCAAGCAGATCGTCGTGCAAAGTGTTGTTCTCAACGCAACATTCGATATAAAGCTGGAACATCTCATAAAAGTTGCCGACAGCTTCATTGAAAGTCTTTCCCGAAGTAGAGATATCAAGCGAAGGACAATAGGCAATCTGAACTCCATTTTCTTGAAAGACAAAAAACTCCAACGAAAAACGGTATTCCTTTTCTTGTCCGTCATTATTGCTCGGAAGCACCTCAATTCTATTAGTATTACCCTCTTTCATCTTCTTTTATTTTCGGCAAAAATAAACAATTCTATTTGTTTGACAGCCTAAAAACAAAAAAAACGCACTCCAAAATCCTGGAATGCGTTTTTATTCGGTTTGTTACAGACGTTGCGCGCAACGTCTCAACAAATGATGGCTGATTTATTCGCCCAACTTGATACGCACGAAATTCACCACAGTGGCTTCCTTGTCGGCAGCCTGGATGTATTCGGCGACGGTCTTCGGGTCGGCGACGAGAGAGACCTGGTTGAGCAGGCAGCTCTCCTTGAAGAACTTGTTCAGACGACCTTTGGCAATGTTCTGAATCATGCCTTCGTTAAGTTGCACTGTGCCAGGAACATTGGCTCTGATCTCACGAGCTTGTGCACCTTGTTCCTCGGTGAGGTAACCTTTGGTGATGTTGGAGCTGATGTGATCATCGCTGTCAGCATGGTTGGGGTTGATGCCAGCCTTGCGAAGGGCTTTCTCCACTTCCTTCTGGATCTGTTCTTCCTTGGTCTTGTCGACGGCAACGGCGAACTCGCGGTCCTTCACCTCTTGCGGGATGGAGGCTTCGCTCACCGAAAGCGGGTTCATGGCGGCGACATGCATGCACACCTCGTGGCTCACTTCCTCAACACCGTTGAACGACTTGTTCATCTCAACGATGGTGGCGAGGCGGTTGCCAGGGTGGTTGTAGTTGGCCACATATTCACCTTCGAGGACTTTGAAAGCACCCAGTTCGGTCTTCTCACCGGTGACGGCGCTTTGGTTGGCGACGAGGGCTTCAACGGTCTGACCGTCGAGCGTCATGGCCTTCAGGGCTTCGATATCCTTCACACGGTTGGCAACGGCCATGTCGAGCACGTCCTTCGTGAACTTCACGAAGTCGGCGTTGTTGGCGACGAAGTCGGTCTCGCAGTTCACCATGATGATGGCGGCGTACTTGTGGTCTTCAGTGGCCTTTGAGAGCACGCAGCCTTCGCTGGCG
>JAFWRA010000144.1 GCA_017508895.1 Bacteroidales bacterium | reverse complement strand
GTAATGCCGCCAGTCAGGGTGCTCGTCCTCGTTCCTGCGGGCGAACACTCTGCCTGTCGACAACACCGCCCAGCGGCCGCGCGACGGCCAGCCTCACCTTTCTCTTTGCCCTGTGCAAGAAGTGTTTGCACCACCTTCGCCCATCGAAATCGCGATAGGACGAAAGCACGATAGCACGTAAAAAGCCTCAACAAAAACACCTCTTGCCCAGTGCGGCCACACGTCGTTTGAAAGTCAATACTTCTCTGGAAATCTTATGAAAGGCCGTCGCGCCTTACCCACAGCTGAAGCCCTAACCGGGCAAAAACCCCGCCAGCGGCTAACTCCAACTGTTATCATCAGGCTTTTACTGACTTGAAAGCCTTCAAAGCCTCACCGTCATTGCGGACTTGATCCGCAATCTCACAAATCGTTAGCACGATAGCACGAAAACCCGATAGTACGGAAAACAACTCCTAGCTGATAACTTCCAACTCCTAACTCTAACCGACCAAGCCGCCGCTGTCATGGTTTTTGCAGAAGGAAGCTCTAACTCTGCCAGCCCAATGCTGTTCGGCACTGCTGCCGTTCAAAAAGTTGTCCCTTCGTTCCTCGTGCCAACTTTTTGCCCGTCAGTAATGCCGCCCAGCCCGCGCGACGGCCAGCCTCACCTTTCTCTTTGCCCTGTGCAAGAAGTGTTTGCTCCACATTCGCCCATCGAAATCACGATAGGACGAAAGTACGATAGCACGTAAAAAAGCCCCAACAAAAACACCTCTTGCCCAGTGCAGCCACATGTTATTTGGAAAGTCATCACTTCTCCGAAAGCTTATTGAAAGGCCGTCGCGCCTTACCCACGGCTGAAGCTCTAACTGGGCAAAAACCCCGCCAGCGGCTAAGTCCATCCGTGTGCTTTAAGCATCAACGGTTTGGAAGGTTTGTGCTGCCCAACGCCCAACCTACCTAATTCAGCAGGAGGGGGAAATCGGTGTTCCCTGCGTCGCCGCTTCTTGCGCCTGCCTTGGTGCTGGCAAGGGTCAAGTCGAGCGGCAATCTGAAAAAATGCTGAGCTCCTTCGTCGTGCGCTTTTTCAGGTTGCCGCCCTTGCCCGACACCGCCGCTGCTCTTCGCCGTCCCGCGACAAGCGTTCCGCTGCGCTCCACTGGCGCGGCTCCAGCGAGCGTTTGCGGCTCCAAGGCCAGCCGCTTTCGTGGCTCCTTGCTCGCTCGGGGCTTTCTTGGCCGCCCCCGTACCCCCTAAGCGGTTCTCGTACCTCGCACTTTTTGTCGGGTGCAGCCGCGCCCCTTTAGTTTTGCGCCCCTGCTTGCGCGTCCGCCCGGCGGTTCCCTTAGTGGTGCGCTAAAGCGCATCTTGTTTCGCCCCCTCATCGTTGCCACCTCAGCCCGCGATGGCCATACTGGTGCCTTCCTCTTCGGGTGCGCCGCCGCAAAAGGCACGCCCGCCGCCGCTTGCGATTGAAACGCTGCGCGGACTCCTGTCGGGCGGGTCGGCCGCGCTGGCGCGGACGGGGCGCGAGGGATAGGGTTCCCCGTTCTGTCTTCTCTCGTTGCGCTGTTTTCTCTTTCTCGGTTCTGTCATCCCGTGCCCCTATAGGCCGCAGGCGCTTTTCCCCCTCCTGCTGACCAGCCGCACTCTATGCCTCCGTCACCCCCGACCACCACCCCAGAGTACAGGTCAGGTCGCTCCGCTGACGCTTCGCTCTGGTCAACCACCATCGTCCCCACCTACCACCCGTATTTGAAAGTTTGGAAAGTCGCTCGGCAAGCCTCGCTCCGTGACCTCCATCGACCCCAACCGCCACCCTTAGTCGAGCATTTGGAAAGTGTTGTCGCTCCGCTGACGCTTCGCTCCGGCCAACCACCATCGACCCCACCAACCACCCGTATTTGAAAGTTCGGAAAGACGCTCGGCAAGCCTCGCTCCGTAACCACCATCGACCCCAACCGCCATCCTAAATCAAAAGTTCGGAAAGATGTCGCTCCGCAAAGCTCCGCTCCGTACCTCCATCAAACCCCGCCACCACCCTTAATTAGCAAGCCGTGAAGGCTTAATGTGTCCTTCTTTGGGTACGGTGCTTAAAAAAGCCAAGCCCCTAAATAAACTACGCCCCGACAAATGCGGGTCTCCGTTTGCCGTTAGGGTACTTGCTTTTTTAACCACCTCGTTTTCAGCATTTCGCGCAATCGTCTCTTTTTTCAGAGTGTAGAAATAGAAAGCTCCCTTGAAAATTTTCTTGGGAGCTTTCCGTAACAAATTGAAAAAAATGATACTATGTTTTCTTTATTGGGCTACCTCATCCTCTGAGTTCAAAGTGGCACTTGTCGACGAACGTCTTCCAATGGCCACCCCAGATGATTTCGGTGCCCTGGTCACTGGCCACCTGAAACATCAGGTCTGCCAGCTCCTCGAACCTGGTCCAGTCCACCTGCTTCCGATTCATCGTCAGCGGGTACAGGTCAACCGCTCTTCCTGTGAGGTGCTTGCTGTTCATCGTTCTGGACTTGCCCTGCCTCACATACTCGCGCTGCTGCTCCTTCGTTCGCAGCCCTTCTGAGACGTTGAACGGATAAGGGCAACGCACAGCGCACTCAATCACGATGGCCTTCAGACGCTCATCCACGCCCTCCAGCCGTTCCATCGATAGCTTTGACAGTTCCATCTCGCACCTCCTTATCTGTAGGCATCACGCTCATACTTATCCATCCGTCGCCATTCCCAAGGTGGCACCGCTCTGTCATCGCTCCACAAACCCAGTCCGGCTTGTTTCGCTTCCATCTCCAGACGTGCATAGAGAGGGTTGCTGTCATGCTCTTTGTAGTGCCAGGCTAAACCCTCCTTCAGCATCTCCGCGCCGATGTCTGCGCCGTCGAGGTACGCCGTCGCTATCCATCGCCCGTAAGCGTCCTTCTGCTTCAGCTTCAGGCCTACGGCCTTCCCGCTGATGAGCCATTGCAGATGCAGCGTGGCCACATCCCCGTAATACTGGCCGCGTTCAGGCGCGTCGATGCCGTTGATACGGACCACAATCTTCGTGAGCTGCACCATCCACGGATTGACACCGGGGTTGCCGCCGTTATCCAGATGACCTTCAAAGGTGTCGCCGTCGATGACGCGGCTCACATGCAGCACGACACCGATGGTGTCTCTGCCAGAAAGGCATCCTGTCACACTCGCCGCTACGCGGCTCTTGTTCGTTGGTGGTCTGCTTTCCGTCACTTCGTTCCGGCAGCTGCAGGAAAGCATAAGGAAAGCAGCCGCCACAATCAATAATTTCTTCATAATCCTATTGGTTTTGTGTGCCCTGCAAAGATATTACAAAAAATCCCGCAATTAAAGTGTCAAATCGCGTCAAAATGCGTCAGTATCAGCCCATTATCAAGAAAAACACCTCTTTTCCGCTATCTTTGCCCAGCTGCCATCAAAAAGGCGTTCACCGCCGCAGGCCAAAAACAATATAAAGATTATGATCTGCTGCGCTGCCCATGATGATGACAGCTCCCGACAAAGGCCTTCGTCCCGCGTCTCGCGTCCCGAAGTCCCACGTCAATAGTTCACTCATTTATTAACCCCTAAAAATCAATTATCATGGGTAAAATCAAGCAAGGAATCCTCGGAGGATTCAAAGGTAAAGTGGGAACCGTCATCGGCTCCTCGTGGAACGGCATCGCCTACATGCGCGGCCTCGCCCAATCCGTAAAGAACCCGAAGACCGCTGGCCAGCAGACCCAGCGCGGCTTCTTCAGGGAGGTCATGGACCTCGCAGGTCAGTTCACCAACGAGCAGCTGGCCTTCCTGTTCCCGACGGCTCCCAGCGGCATGACCCGCCGCAACGCCCTCGTCAAGCAGCTCGCCGCCGTGTCCGCCGTCGATGGCGACACCAAGAGCGTCGACCTGGGCAATATCAACTCCCTCGGCAACGCGGCTACCGCCGACATGCCCGAGGTCGCCATCACCGCTGCTGGCGAGAACCTGACCATCTCTTGGAACGGCGACAACGACTTCCGCGCTGAGCACGGCGACGAGTACCCCGTCATCTTCGTGACCAACGTCACCAAGAAGAAGGTCTATCTCGTGCCTTCCACTGTCGCCATCGGCACGACTGGTGCCCAGTCGTTCAATGTCGGCCTGGCCGCCTACGGCGAAGCCGAAGACACCTTCAGCGGCTTCATGCTCGCCACGGGTGGGAAGGTGCCGCTGGTCGGCTTCGGCACGATGATCGTCACCAAGCGTCCCGCTCGCCCCAAGAAGCGCGACTAAGCTTTTTCTGTTTTTCATCATCTTTTTGAAGCCGTCCCCTCGGGCGGCTTTTTTTGAAAGCACTAAAACCAAAGCGCTATGGGAAAAATCAAGCAAGGCATCCTCGGAGGGTTCAGGGGCAAGGTCGGAACCGTTGTCGGCTCCTACTGGAATGGCATCTTCTATATGAAAAGCCTGCCGCAGTCCTACAAGAAGGACCGCTCAGGAGCCAAGGCCATGCGCCAAGGCTATTTCAAGGAGCTGGTGACGCTCTCCATGTCACTGACCAACGAGGAACTGGAATTCATCTACCCTCGGAAGCCCAAGGGCATGACTCGCAGAAACCTGCTCGTCAAGCAGCTGGCTTCCTATGCGGCTGTCGTCGGCAAGTCCAAGACCGTCGACCTCGACAGCCTGACTTCCCTCGGCAACGCACCCGTGACCGACCTTCCGGCGGTCTCGGTCGCTGCCAACCGCACCGTCCTGCAAATCTCGTGGGACGGCGTTACCTACTACCGCGAGCAGCACCCCGACGACTTCCCCGTTATCCTCGTGGCCAACATCACACAGCAAAGACTGTTTCTTGTGGCATCCTCGGTGGCGATGAAGAGCAGCGGCAAACAATCCTTCGAAGTCGAGCTTAAACCCTACGGTCTGGAGCGCGACGAGTTCTCAGGATTCATGTTCGCCACTGGCCAAGGTGGTGCAAAGGTCGGATTCGGCACCCTCGGAGTCACCAAACGTCCGCCATTCCCACCCAAGAAAACGAAGGATGAGAAAGCGGAAAAAATGCCCGAATCGGGTCCTGACCAAGTCCGAGACAAGTCCGTACCAACATCGCAAGCAGAAAGCAAGAAAACCAACCCTTAAAAAACTCGAAAATCATGGGAAAAATCAAACAGGGAATCCTTGGAGGATTCAAAGGCAAAGTTGGAACCGTCATCGGCTCCTCGTGGAACGGCATCGCCTACATGAAAGGCCTTCCACAATCTCAGAAAGACCCGAAGACCGCTGCGCAGATTGCGCACCGCGCCTTCTTCAGCGAAGTCCAGGATCTCGTCAGCCAGCTGACCTACGAGCAACTGGTCTTCCTGTTCCCCAATTCGGCCAAGGGCATGTCCCGCCGTAACGCCCTGGTGCAGCAGCTTGCTGCCGCCAAGGTCGTCGAGGAAGGTGCCATGCACGTCGACCTGGCCAACCTGACCACCATCGGCAATGCGCCCACGGCTGACCTTCCTGATGTCACCATCACCGCCTCGCGTTCCACTATTACCATCTCTTGGGATGCCGAAAACGACTGGAGGGCACAACATGGCGACGAGTACCCGACCATCTGTGTGTTCAATGTCACGCAGAAGAAGATCTTCCTCGTGCATTCCACAGTGACGGTCGGAGCATCCGGCATCCAATCATTCATGCTCAACCACGACGCCCTCGGCATCGGCTCCGATGAATACAGCGGCTTCATGCTCAGCACGGGCAAGAAGATTCCGCTCGTCGGCTTCGGAACGTTGGGCGTGGTCAATCGCCCGGCACGTCCACCCCAAAAGAACAACTAACCTAATGTCTAACCCCTAAAACTTTAAGATCATGGGAAAAATCAAGCAAGGAATCCTCGGAGGATTCAGAGGTAAAGTCGGCACCGTCATTGGTGCCTCATGGAACGGCATCGCCTACATGAGAGGCATTGCCCAATCCGTCAAGAACCCGAAGACGGCAGCGCAGCTACAGCAGCGCGCCTTCTTCAAGGAGCTGCATGGACTTGTTAGCCAGCTCACCGACGAGCAGCTGCAGTCCCTGTTTCCGTCTGTCACACGTGGCATGACCCGCCGCAACATGCTCACCCGCCAGCTGGCGGCTGCCGCCGCCGTCGTGGACGACGTGAAGACCGTCGACCTCTCCACGCTGGAGGGTATCGGCAACGGTGAGCGTATCGACTCTCCAATGCTGGACAGCCGCGTCTCTCTCACCGACGATGTGTTGGATATCTACGCCGAGGTTGCCGCTGCCGAAAGCATCGGCAAACCCGCCGCCGCCAACTTCATCGCGGTTGCCTACAACGTCACCCAAAAGAAGATCGGCATCTTCAACACTAACGTCACCGACCCGTCCATGGGCGTGTCCGTGCCTGTCGGCAATTGGGGTGCTCAGGGTGATGATGTCCATTTCTATCTCACCTATGCCGCTTCGGGTGAGAACGTGTACCTCCGTGGCTTCGGGTCTTTCATCATCAAGACCCGCCCCGAGAAGGTTGGCCGTAAAATCAACAAATCCTAACGGCCATGAGCGTTTTTGAATGGACTTCTCTGCTGCTGGCTCCCATCACGGGTGTCGCCTCTTGGCTCGCCGCTACGCGGCTGCGCCAGAACCGCACCATCCGCGAGATGCAGCAGACCATCTTCAACCTGGTCGAGGAAAACAAGCGCGTCTATAACGAGCTTACCGAGGCCCGACGGGAAATCGTCGGGCTCTCGGCTCAGGTCGCCCAGCTCACGCTGGAGAATGCCGAACTGAAGCAGATGATCGAAAACCTGTAAGCCATGAAGACGCGACTTTTCATCCTCGTCCTAGTGTTGTCGGTGTCGCTGGGACTATGCGCCTGCGATGCCAACCGCCGTGCTCAGCGTCGCATCCGTCGCATCACGGAGCAATGCCCCGAGCTGCTGAGCGTCCAGGCGCATCCCATCGACACCTTCATCGAATTGCCTCCTTTGGCCGATACCGCCGTGATGCCCCTTGCTCCGCTGCTTGACGGCCAAGCCGTCAAGATCCAGACGGAGCAGGGTATCTTTACAGCAACGGCCACCGACGACAGCCTCACAGTCACCTACGAGGCAGAACCGGAACCCATCCATTATGCCGACACGCTGCACTATCAGCAAGTCGTCATCGAGGCGGCTCCTGAGAAGAAGAAGCCTCCCGCTTTCATGTGGTTTCTGCTCGGTATGGTGATAGTGTTGCTGGCCGTCATCGTTACCGCTATAGTAATTGTGATCAAGATGGTGAAGACTTCCTGAATGAATCGGGGAGTCTTCTCCTTTTTTATGTCACTTCGTCTGGCTTGGTAGGTGTTTTTAATTAATCCTCAGTCGGCCAAAGGTTGCGGAGGAAGGTGGCGCATCTTTTAGGAAGCTTATTGGCCGCAACCTTTGTCCGCCTTCGGCTAATAGTGGGTTTGCGTTTTCCCGCTCTCGTTTCTCATCCTCGGTCGGTCATCCGCAAATCCACTCCAGCAATTTAATCGATTCGGAGGGCTGCCTGGCTGTCAAAGGCTGCGGGGTCAGCTTTAACCCTTTTAGGGTAGCTTTTTGGCCGCAGCCTTTGCCATCCAGTCAGGCTCCAGCGGGGTACACATTTGGAGGGCTTGAGGCGCAGTGTTCGGCAATGGCCGTGTGGCAGCCTACACAGTGCGCGAAAAAACCTCAGCTCTCGCCCTCTTATATTCTGAAAATATCTATCTTTGCAGTCGCTCCGTTGCCATTAGATGGAGTTCAGTAGTTATCACTGAATGGGAAGCCGTTACCCCTATATCGCGGCTTCCCTTTTTTATTGAATAAAATGGGGCGATTGCCTCGGCAACCGCCCCGCCCTTTCTTATAGCGATTTAATCATCTTCTTTTTTCTTTCATCGCTCACTTTTCGATACCGGGCAATCGCCCTGCTACCTTCCGCGTGTCCACTCATCGATGCGATGTCCGCATCCCTATATCCTGCTTCATAAAGGTTGCCGCAGAAATTCCTCCTGCCCATGTGACTGCTGGCCACCTCCGACAGCTTCACCTGTTTCTCCAGCCTGGTCACTGGGTCAAGTACCGTCACCACGTGGTCAATCTTATCAACCTTCTTGAACATCTTTTTGATGGCTTCATTATAGTTCTGGTCTGCGATGAAGGGGAGGAGCTGGTCGCCTTCGATGATACTATAGCGTTTGATGATTTCCTGTGCGATTGGGTGTAACGGCACCGTCACAATCTTTCCGCTTTTGTTCTTGGTCTTGCCGGCAACGTACTGCAGGACTTCTCCGTCTATTATGTTTGATTTCTTCAAGCGTTTCAAGTCTCCAACGCGACACCCCACGAGCGATTGAAACACGAAGATATCCCTTTGGATTGCCAGCTCAGGGCTATCGCTGAAATCTGCTTTGTAAAGGATTTCCCTATCCTTCTTTGTGAAATAGTAAGGTGTGCCGTAAACAGCCTGGTCCATGTTGTAGGTCAAAAAAATGTCTTCAACACCCACTTTCTTGATCTTCATAAGCCAATGCCAAAAGGCTTTCAAATACTTTACTTGGATTACTACATAGTTCAAACTGCGCTTTTCTACGCCTCGGCTCTTCATGATTTCATAGCCTTGGTAGATGTAATCGTATTGCTTCTTGGGCATAAGCTTGTCAACCATTTCCCCTGTCTTATCGTCTTTGACTCGCCTCATCTCCCAAAGGTCGCATTCGTTCAGCACGAAATGTCTGAAGTCATATATCGTGGCTGTTGTGATGTCTTTGACCCTGTATTGCTTATGCTGGTATCTTTCCATCCTATTCCATAAGCTGTGGCAAGTGTAGTAGGTCTTGTGTCTGCTGTCGCCGATAACGCCATTATTGTACTGCTCTTCGATGAAATAGGAATAGACATCGAGGAAAGTCTTGTTTTCAATCTTCTTCCTCTCTTTCTTCTCTTCCACCTTCTTCTCTTGCTGCTGGGTCTTGCTCTCGATATACCATTTGGTCACCGTGGTTTCCTGTCCGTTGATGAAGATGCTCTCTTGTGAGCTTCTCCATTCAATGTCTGCCATCCATCTTGTGAGCGCGTCAGGTTTCACGGTTCCTTCATCAGCCTGTTCCCAGCAGCGCAGGAGATAGCCTGAAAGTTGGCTGAGCCTATCCCGGATTTCCTCGCAGTTGTCGCCATATTTGTTTACTTTGCGCGTCCTTGGTGTGCCTCTTTCAGCGTCCCAACTTCCCGCAGTAATGCGGATTCCAGTAGCCGCTCTTTTCACAAAATTGCGATTTCCGCTAAAACGAAGTTGAATTTCACCCCTTTCGTCATCCTTCTTGATGTACCTCGAAAGGTAATACTTAATTGTTGCCATTAGATTAGTTATTTAATTAAACATCAGTTAGTTATCGTTACCCCTGCGAAAGATACCCCTATCTTTCTCAAAGGCTCTGCAAATATACGAAATAATTTTGAATCCGTGTCAACGCCGTGTCAACGGAATGAAAAAAAGTTGGATAATAGCGATAAAACGTAAATATTTCAAATCTTTGCTTATCTTTATAAAATGCTGAAAATCAACTTTATAAAATTAGCAACATGAGCAGGAAAATATTTACATTTTTCAAACAATGTTTACAAAAATACTCCCTGCGGGAGTACAAAAAATAGCCGCTGTCAAGCGGCTTTTTTTGTGTTACATGATGACTTCATGATGCTTGAATATGAGCTCCACCTGCTCCTCATATTCTTTCAATGAGTTGATTTTCTTGATTTTCCGCCAAACGTCTTGTGAGTTGTCGAAACCATTCATCAAATAGGACCATAATTCCTTCATCCGTCCCAAAACCTTTGGGCTGCCTCCAGCATGATGCAGTCTATCTTCATAAAGGTCAATAACATAAGCATGCAAACGTTCGGCTTTTTCAGACATATTGCGTGTGTTCCCACGGATCTCTTCTGCCAAAAAAGGATTCGCCAATATACCTCGTCCCAACATGAATTGGTCGACTGGACGCACTGCCTCGTGAATACGCTCAAAACTTTCCACCGAAACAATATCCCCATTATAAACCAAAGGCACATTAATCATAGGTATTAATGTCTTGAAGCACTCCACATCAGCCTCTCCTTTGTATAGCTGCTTTCCGATGCGAGGGTGGATGATTAATTCGCTCAGCGGAAAGCGATTGAAGATGGGAATGAGGGCATTAATCTCCTCGGGACTGAAATAACCCAGCCGACACTTCACGCTGAATCGGATGTCGATGTGCTCGAAGATGGCTTCAAACAGCGCCTCCACCTTGTCGGGGTAGGGTAGAAGACCGCATCCACGTTTTTTGTTGGCTACCCGTGGAAACGGACACCCCATGTTGAGATTGATTTCTTTGTAGCCTAATTGTTGGCATTGCTTTGCGAAACGCAAAATCTCTTCCGCATCGGTGCTGAGAATTTGTGGTGTCAAAGTCTCTACATCGTTGTAGCGTGGGTCGATTTCCTCACCTTGCAGGTTCTTTGCGTGGTTTTCTTTATGAATGCCTGTGAAAAATGGAGTATAGAACTTGTCAATGCCGCTAAAATGCTTCTTGAACACGTTGCGGAATGGCGCATCTGTGATGCCTTGGAAAGGACCTAAGGAAAGCAACGGCTGATTCATTTCTTCTTTTTCTTGTTCTTGCGGGTGGTCTTGTCGGCTTTTTTGGTTTTACCTATACTAAACAACGACTTGGCTATCCAATAGATAAGCAGGACAAAGGTCAGATAAACGGCGATGCGGCTGAGATAGTCGCCGTGCTGCGCGTAGAATGTCACCTTGGTGTTGGCTTTCAAGGTTGCACGGATGGCGTCGGGCACCCAGTATTGGGTTTGTTGCAGCACGTCGCCGCGTTGGTTGAAAAATCCCGAACGTCCCGTGTTGGCCGATCGTGCTATGCAGCGTCGGTTTTCGATGGCTCTTAACTTGGAGAACTCGAAGTGTTGCTTATAGCCGGGTGTGTCACCCCACCAACCGTCGTTGGTGATGACGAAAAGCAGGTCGGCACCTTTCTTGCAGAAGTTAGAGACATATTCGCCGAAAGCCGACTCATAGCAGATGGGCACGCCAACTTTATGGTCGCCGAAAGTCAAAACCCTTGCTTCAGGGTCGGTTTTTAGGGTGCCGCGCGCTATGCCCATGGTGATGCTGTAGTTCTTCAAGAACCCCATCCATTCGGGGATGGCCTCCACACCTGGCGTGAGCTGCGATTTGTTGCGATATTGCAAATTAATGGTGTCGATGAGCAGTGCCGAGTTGTGGCAATAGTAAAAATGTTCTCCGTCGCCAATGTCGCGTGCTGGGAAGTCGTTTTCCATGCCTCGAGGCACAAACTCGTATGTGGTACCGCCAATCACAAAGGCCATCTGCGGGAATCGTTTAATATAATCGTGAAGGGTGTGGAGCGCCTTCGCATTATCGATTTCATGCAGCCAAATGCCCTCTTGTATGGCCGACTCGCTGCTTACCACAAACTTCGTCTTCGGCGTGATTAATGGCAAAGAGAGATTAATGTTGTTCTGTATGACTTGGTCGTAGAATTGGCTGTCGAACTGTTCGTTCCATGGGTCGCAGTTCTGTTGCACAACGATGACTTCCGTGTCAGTGCCTTGCTCATCATAATGGTTGTACATCCTGGTGCTGATGATGATGGGCAAAAGTAGGATAAAGGCCTCGATTCCAATGCAGGCAAAGAGCTTCTTTGTCTCTTTCGACTTGAAAAACAGGATAATGTTTGTGATTAATATATTGACGGCCAAGACCCAAAGCGTTCCACCTGCCACACCTATGTATTCATACCATTGTATCCATTCGATATGCGAAGAGAAGGCATTACCCAAGTTGAGCCATGGCCATTTGATAGCCCAAAGGTAGGTAAGCTGCTCGAAAGCCATCCAATAGGGGATGAGGAAAAAGTTGCCCCATGCGTTGTTGCAACCCTTTTTCTTGGTGAGGTGAAACACGTTGAACACGATGGCCATAAATAACGAATTCAGTACCCATGCGGCAGTGGCTGCCGGGGTGGCGTTCCAGATCCACCAGGTAGTAACTACATTCCAAATGAGGAAAGTAAGAAACGAGAGCCAGAACAGTTTGCCTTTTTCACCTTTGGCAAAGCGGTCTTCCAACAATAGCAAGGGAACAAAACCGATGAAAGCGATAGGGGCGATTCCCCAGGTAGGCCATGCAGCCGACAACAATAAGCCACTGAGCAGGGCTGACAGTATTTTGTGTGATTTCTTCATTGCAAGAATATTAAGCTGCAAAAATACGAAAAACCTTTGGGAGCATTCTTCTTTTTCCGATTATTCAACAAATGTGTCTTTTTTCACTATTTAAATGACGGATTAGAAAAAAAAGCCTATTTTTGCAAAAAATTTGTCCGATGAGAAAAGAATATGAGGTAGCAGGCCATAGGTTTGCCGTGGTGATGCCTGATAATGAGGTGGCCTGGAATAGTATGGGATCATACAAGCCCTTTGAAGTAGAAGGGGTTTCCGACTGTATTTTTACTGCAGAATTAATCGAAGCCATGCCCGACATTACTGAGAAAAAGCGGGTCACCGTCAGTTGTGCTGGCTCTGACATGGCGCGGATTGAGTTGTATGAGTATAAGGATGAATGGCTGATGGCAATGGCACCCACCATGAACGCACCAGTTAGGGCTTATTTGCTTACGGATAAATCTTTCAAGAACGCCAGATTCCGCATGTTGGGGAGTGTATGGTTCTCCCTCAATACGGTGATGATGCTGATGTTTGCCTTTGCCACCGCCCGCAAGAACACGCTCCTCATGCATGCCTCAGTGACTGTGAAGGACGGGAAAGGCTATCTTTTCTTGGGAAAAAGCGGCACAGGGAAGAGTACCCACAGCCAGTTGTGGATTAATAATATAGAAGGTTGTGAATTGTTGAACGATGACAACCCCGTGCTTCGTGTTGGTGATGATGGAGTAGTTCGCGTGTATGGATCTCCTTGGAGCGGCAAGACGCCGTGTTACCGTAACCTCAATGTTCCGGTTGGTGCCATCGTCTCGCTACAGCAGGCTAAGGTGAACAAGATTCACCGTCAGTCCATGCCCGAATCCTATGCCTCGGTGTATGTCTCTTTCTCTGGCTATCGTTTCATCAAGGAAATGGCGGAAGGACTGCATATCACCAACGCTATGGTGGTGAGTACCGTTCCATGCTATCTGCTTGATTGCCTGCCGAATGCCGAGGCCGCATTCTTGTGTTACCAAACGGTTTCGAAGTAATGGAGAGAACCGTCTCTTATGATGATTCGAATTTGTCTCAGATTCCCCAACTGCTGGAGGAAGGCAAAGTGGTCATCCTGAAGAGAGTGAAGGGTATTAGCATGTTGCCTTTTATTCGTGGAGGAGTGGATAGCGTCAAGCTGCGTAAGGTGGAGGGGTTGAAAGTGGGCCATATTGTTTTGGCTGTTTTTAAAGGCAGGCCTATCGTGCATAGGGTCATCGCCATTAATGGGAATAAGGTCACCTTGATGGGTGACGGCAACCTGCAAGGCACCGAACGAGGCGATGTTTCAGAGGTGTTGGGCATTGTGGACGAAATCATCACGCCTTCGGGACACCGTCACAAGCCTGGTAATGGCCGCCTTTGGTATAGACTACTTCCGGTGAGGAAATACTTGCTGAAAGTATATAAAAAATGGAATAAGTTATTTGTCAAATAATTAAAAAACAAAATGAGATGAAAACAAAGAAAGGTTATACCCTGCGTCCCTTAGGACAAGAATACATCCTGGTTGCCGAAGGCCTTGATGTGGCTGATGCGACCCGTATGATTTCGATGAATGCCACCGCAGCTTTCCTATGGGAGGAAGTGGAAGACCGCGACTTTGATGAACAAACGCTGGTCGATATATTAATCGATAACTGGAACGTTTCGCCCGAAACGGCCAAAAAGGATATTGCCGCCCTGCTCAAGTCGTGGAGGAAGGCTGAAGTCATTGTGGATTAATTAATAAGGATATTAATTAATTAAGGTGGAGGCAAAACGGATGACGAACACAGAAGTTCAATATTTTGCACTGCTGCAGGCAGCCATTTGGGATCGCCCTGTGGCTTATGAAGGTGCAATAGATTGGCCGAGTGTCATGCAGCTCGCCGAGCATCATGCCACAGTCACTTTGCTGTGCGATGTCGCCTCCAAGATGAACGATGGCCGTCAACCTGGCTCCGAGATGCTGGCTCGCATGAAAACCCAGATGCGCACCAACCTCTTCTTCCAGATGAAACTGAAGCAGACCATGCTCAAGGCCGTGGAAATGCTGCGTGAGCATGACATCGAACCTGTGCTGCTCAAGGGTTTCAGCTTGTCTGTCCTTTATCCCAACCCTTCCCTCAGACAGTTCGGCGACATCGACTTGTTTGTCGGCTTGGAAAAGTTTCATGAGGCTTGCGCCGTGTTGCGTGCCATGCCAGGCTCCTACAATTGGGGTGTCATACTCGACTCGGGCCGGCATTTCAACATCGAATTCGGCGATTATTCCATTGAGATACATCGCGTCAGCGCAGAGGTCCTTGAAGCCAAGGATAGCGCCACCTATATGGAAATCGAACGTTTGGGATTGGTGACCAATGCCCAAGACGTGGAGCTGGAGGGCGCCCGTCTTCGCGTCCCCTCAATAGACTTCATGGTGTTTTTCACTTTCTATCATGCTTGGCAACATTTCCTGACCTCTGGTGTGGGCTGGCGTCAGTTGTGTGACATGGCCATGGTGCTTCACACCTACCACGCTCAAATTAATGAAAACAAACTTAAGGAAGACCTTGAAGCTATGCATTTGATGAAGCCTTGGCAGGCTTTCGGCTGCCTCTTGGTGCAATATCTTGGCCTTCCTGCGTCAGAGATGCTTTTCCATAACCCAAAAATGCGTCGCACACCACGCCTCGTCTATGAATATATCATGAAAGAAGGCAATTTCGGGCGCGATGAAACGTTCAAATTGAAAAGACCTAAAAGTTATTTGCTCCGCAAGGCCCATGCCCTTGTCTGCATTCTTAGAGATTTCTTTAGGATGTACAAAGTGTTCCCCAGCGTGGCTTTCTCGGAAATGCAGACTTCTCTGAGACAGGGCTTTATCAAAATAAACCACGATATTTCGGGAAACAGAAAAAAAATATACAAAAAAAAGTGATTTTTTTCTTGTATTTGAAAAATAAGTGCTATTTTTGCAGCGTGAATTCGGATAAAAAAACAACGACTACACAAGATAATTCATCTAAATAACAAATGTTTCACTAAAATCTAATTAAAAAATGAAAAAAATGAATGTTTACATGGCTCCTGAAGCCGAAGTGATCGAAATGAACGTGAACGCCACTGTTCTCACCAACTCAAGCACTGGTGAACTTAGCGGTCAGAATCCTGGTTGGGGTGGTTCCTGGAACAAGTAATTTCAGCCATTCCTAAAAGTTACAACTAATTAATTAATTACTAAAAAGGAAAAAAATGAAAAAAGTAGTAAGAATTTTGGGTTTGGCTTGCATGGCAGGCTTGCTCGTTTTCACAGCTTGTAAGAAAAAGGAAAACACCTCTTCGGTCAATGTTACCATCCCTCAGATGAAGGTCGTTAACCTTGATGGTGAAAGAGCTTATCTCAACGAATCATGGGAATTCACTTGGAACGAAAACGATGAGATTTGCGTTTACAACCTCTCAGATCAATTTGACGAGTCCACAATGCAGATTTTCCACAACGTGACTGGTGAATCTCACAGCGCCACTTTCACTGGTAATGATGTGGGTAACAAGAAGACCTATGGCTACTTCTATTTCTATCCCACCACTATGGTGAGCTGCAATTTGGAAGAACTGGCCAATAACAACCGTCAGACCTTCGACGTGGCCTCGACCCAACACTTCGAGGCTTATTGGACTGAAAACCATGAAATCAGCCAAGTTGATGCCTCTCAGATGCCTATGGCCATCAACACCGATGACATTCACGAGCATTCACAACTGAGACACATGTTCGGTATCGCTCAGATTACGCTGAAAGCCAAGAGAAACACTACGGCTGAAGTTGAAAGCGTGACCATTACCGACAATGTCTTCAACCTGTGGGGCACCGCTTCCGTGAAGCTGCACGAAGTTGACACCCTCATGCTCCAGCAAGTTTGGCAAGAGTATGCTGACGGTGATGAAGCTGCCTTTGCTGCTGATTATGACAGCTACATCATCCAAACCCTTGGTTGGCTTCCCAACAACGATGGTGGCAGGAGCATCACGATGAACTGCGACATCCTGGATGAAGATGGTAAACCTTGCGGTGTTGTTTTGGCTACTACGCCTAACAAGACTGAGTTCAACTTCATGCTTCGCCCTCTGGCTCTGAGCCAAGGTTTCACTGTTGATGTCGTATTTAAAAATGGTCTCGATCCTTTGCATATTGGAAAATGGTCACAGCCGAATCTTGACTACACCATTATGCCTGGCATGATCAATTGCTGGAACTACCAAACTGTTATTGAAGGTGTGAGATAATCAGCACGTTCATGAAAAAGCAAAAAGCACCTCCCATCGGGGGTGCTTTTTTTGTGCCTTCTCTGTTACGGAGGCGTGAGTTTTTGCGTCACTCAAAACGAAACAAAAGGCAATCACAATGAACAATAATGGGGACGCAAAGCCAAATAAAAAAAGAGACGCATGACCATGCGTCTCTACGATTTCGTGGTACCGACGGGAATCGAACCAGTGACACGAGGATTTTCAGTCCTCTGC
>JAFWRA010000143.1 GCA_017508895.1 Bacteroidales bacterium | reverse complement strand
TGCGTCTTGAAGACGACCACGGCATCACCATTCCCGATCAGGAACTGGCACATTTTGAAACCGTTAACGATGTAGTCACCTATTTAGACAATTTACGCAAATGAAACGCTTTTATTTGATTATCACAGCCTTATTGTTTTCCTTCACGACTTTTGCACAAGAGCTTATCGAAACTGATTTCACCCAAACCAAGATGATGAAGGTTTCGGGCAAGACCATCGACAAGGTTGGTCACATCACCTTTGACGGAAACGACCATCTCACTATGACCTACACCGTACCGGAAGGCGACTATTTCATCATTGATGGCAACATGGTGAAAATCAACATGGACGGAAAGAAAGTCGAATTCGATGCCGATAAGGTGAAAATGGTGGGACTGCAACGTGCCACCCTTTTGAACTGTCTTTCAAACAATTGGGAGCAGGCCGCCGAAGACAACAACGCCGAACTCACTGTGACGGAAGAGAAAGGTTTCCGCAACGTCCTCATCCAAGCCAAGGGCAAGGTGCCGAAAGGCGGTTACAAATCCGTGGAACTCACCTACCGCATGTCTGACAATGTGATGACAAGAATGGTTTTGGAAGAAGCCATCGGAATCATCAACACCTACGAAATGAAGTAAGATTGTCGCTTCAATGCGACGATGTGCCTATCGGATAGGCTTCATACAAAATGTCGTGCAAGACGGAGCGCGTCCCCATTCGAACCAACTTGTTAGGTTCAGCATCGGGATAAACGCGGTTGGATAGGAAAACGATAATCGATTGGTTTTCAGGGTCGGCCCAAACGAATGTGCCCGTAAATCCCGTATGTCCATAGCCTTTCATGGAGCCGGATTTGGAGGCCGTACAAGAACCTTTCTTGTTGATGGGCAGCTTGTCGAATCCGATACCGCGACGGTTGTCGTTGGTGGCCGCAAACGGTGCTTTGGTGAAATAACGCACCGTTTCGGGTTTCAGATATTGCACGCCGGCATAAGTACCTTCATTAAGAAGCATTTGCATGATAACTGCAAGGTCGTGGGCATTGGAAAACAACCCCGCATGTCCGGCCACACCTCCAAACAAAGCGGCAGCCTGGTCGTGCACATCGCCCCAAATCAGCTGCATACGGAAAACAGTGTCATTTTCCGTCGGAGCAATCTGTTCGCGCGTAAAATGGTTCAACGGATGGTAACCAATATGAGACAGATTCAAGGGATGATAGAACTTCTCATTCAGATAGTCCTCTATGTTTTGGTTGGTCAGCAGCTTCACGATTTTCGGCATATAATAGAAGCCCATATCGCTGTAAAGGTATTTTTTCTTCCCTAACGGCGTCTTGGCTACCGAGTCAAAGATGCGGTCGGAATAGTCATTAATAATGTAAAGGTTCTCCGCCACTCTGACGGTATGGCTCTCGTCCATTCCCTCGCTATAAAACTCTGACATGGGTCCCTTTTCGTCCACCGTCGCCTTGAAAAATGGCACCCACGCCTTCAATCCGGCTTGGTGGGTCATGATGTCGATGAGTTTCAGCTTGCCATGTTCCTTACCTTTGAGATAGGGAAAGAAGTCGGCCAAAGTCTTGTTGAGGTCAATCAATCCATCATCGTACAACTTCATGATAGCCAGCGTAGAAGCAAAGATTTTCGTGCACGAAGCGATGTCGTACAAGTCATCGGGCTGCACTTGATGGCCACCACCGTAGGTGAAAGTGCCAAAACACTTGTCGTACACCACTTTGCCATCTTTCATCGCCACAATTTGGCAACCGGGATAAGCACCGTTTTTGATGCCCGCCTTGGCCACGGAATCCAATTTGAGGGCATATTTTTCTTTCATCGTTCCTGTTGGCAACGATGCAACCTGCTCTTGACGAACGGCTTGTATGTCAGGTGCAGGAATCACCATTTCGGGAACGAGATATTCCTCAGACTCAGGCACCGCAATGGCTATGCCGTCACCGCATTTGAACTTGCCCACCGAAACGGGCAACGTGCCACGAGCTTCAAGCTCGCCCGACAGTAGCCTCACGACAGCATCAACTGCCGGAACTTCGTCCTGATAGGCCACCACCAAACCCTTCACACTGTTGTTGATACGGAACATATCCAAGGCGTATGGACAGGCGAACAAATTGAGAATCACATCATTTTGTGCCACCAAACGGTTGAAGAATTTCACGGTTTCCTGCGTGATGCCGTAGTCCTTATTGGCAAACATCGAGGTTTTCTCAATGTTGACCACCACCAAATCATAACTCTCCAAACGTTTTAGCCAATCCGTTGATTTCGAAGCGATTTCATCCTTTTTCACCACGAAAGAGGTCGAGCTGAAGCCGCGAGCAATAAGTCCGTCATTCACATCGTTTTTGGTGTTGCCAATGGTAACCACAGCGATTTTCTTGCTGTTGTCCAATGGAATCACCTGATTCTCATTTCTGAGCATCGTAACAGCTTCATCATAAAGCTGTTGGCGCAATTCCGTGTATGACTTTTTCTTCAAATCGCTCATCAGGTTTTCCGACGGAATGGGTTGATAGCGGTTCAAGCCTGCATTGAATTTGTAGCGCAAAATCTTCTTGCAGCTTTCCTCCACCCGAGCTGCTGCTTCGGGGTCGCGCTCGGCAGCGTTTTTGATGGTCCTGATGGCAAAAGGTACATCGATGGGCAAAATCAGCACGTCGTTGCCAGCCATGAAAGCCGCATAGGGCACACTGTCTTGACGCACATGCTCCGAAACGCCCTTCATGTCGAGACCATCGGTGAAAATCAAGCCGTGAAAACCCATCTCTTCCTTCAGAAGCTCGGTCACGACACCATGGGAAAGCGATGAAGATGTGTTCTTAACTTTCTCAATGGCAGGAAAATACAGGTGACCCACCATAGCGCCGTTCACACCGTGTTCAATCATATAGCGGAAAGGAGCCAACTCAATGTCGCGCACCTCTTCCATCGTTCTGGTCACGGTGGGCAGTGTCAGATGTGAGTCTGTCGAGGTATTGCCATGGCCAGGGAAGTGCTTCATCGTGGTTATCAAGCCTTTACTCTGCATTCCAATTGCATAGGCGTGGGCTTTTGTACCCACCTTGGCAGGGTCTTCGCCGAAACTGCGCACTCCGATAATCGGGTTGGCGGCGTTGGAATTGACATCCGCGACCGGAGCAAAATTCACATGGATGCCCATGCGCTTGCATTGCTCGGCCACCTGCTGTCCCATCTCGTAAATCAGTTGATTGTTGCTGATGGC
>JAFWRA010000142.1 GCA_017508895.1 Bacteroidales bacterium | reverse complement strand
ACCTGGACTGATGCCAGCACTTCGCCGTCATCGCGCATTTTTTGGACAAAAACCACAGGCTTGTTGTCGTCATTTGTCTTCGAAGCCAAAGAAAGTAATGTGGTTTCATCAATATAGTTTATGGCAAATACGACAGTATCTCCCGTTGACCTAATCTCTTCAAGATTGTAAGGGTATTCTTGCCCTTGCATCGTCACCCCTCCCGCCATCACCAGCAGCGCAAGCAGGGTGTAAAGTCTTGTTGTTTTCATTGTTCTATTGGTTTTTATTAGTCTTATCTGTCCTATAAGTCCCCTTCGTAAACACGATAGCACGTCAGCACGCATAACGTAAGCACGAAAAAAAACAACTACCTCACCATCACCTTCTCCATAAAGATTCTTCCTTCTCCATCCCTAATCCTCACCAAATAAACTCCTTCCGCCAAACCATCCACACTAATTTCATTAGAGTTCCGCACCCTCTTCACCACCTGCCCCAAGGCATTGTAAACCTGCACTTCAACAGCTTCCGTTCCATTGATGTAAACATAGTCGTTTGCGGGATTGGGCGAACAGGTTACAGCTGAATTGCTATCATTTTCTTCTATGGCATCGAACCCCATGCCATCGTTCATAAATACCTCAAGCCAGGATTCTCTCTCAAACGGTGCGTGCAAAACGAGTAAATCGTCGAAACCGTCGTTGTTCAAATCGACGACATTGAAATTGCGGACAAACTCGTATTCATATTTTTCCACTGGGAAAAACACAGGATTGCCAAACCCAAATGCGCCGTTGCCCTCAAATATATAATAACCCGTATGCCCCAACTGGAAATCACTCATTTGCACAATAATATCAAGGTATTCATCACCGTTGAAATTCACTAGTTTCATATTGTCAAGCCCCCCATCATACCAAGTGATACTGCTTGGGAACCAAATCGAATCCATCTTTTGGAATTCCTCATTGCCGAGGTTCCTATAGACCCAAAGGTGTGAATCGCTAGTTGATCTGCCTTCCACCACATCCTCCCAACCGTCGCCGTCGATGTCAAAAACCACCAGACCATTAGTAGAGTAGCCGTCAGGGACCCACGGATGGACATATCCTTCGCGAGGAATCAAGCTGTCTGTGGTATAAAGAAGGGAGTAGGCGTCAACAATGTCGTCCTTCTTGTCGTGATTCATGTCGCAAACAGTGGGCACATAAAGCGAACCAATAGAAAAAACCGCTTCCGCAGCGAAGTTGCCCGCACCATCATTACACAAATAACCCAAGCCTGATTCAGTGTTGGCATGATAATCGTTTGCTACCGCTATGTCGAGGAACGAATCGCCGTTAAAATCACCCGATGCCATCATCAAATAATACGGATTATCCAACTCAAACTGATAGCCATTATACCAAACCCATTCCGGCTGAATTAAAGGGGTCTCGGCAAAACGCCCGAATCTTCCGTCGCCGTCATTGTAGTCAACTCTTATAAAACAAGTGTCATTATCCATTCCTGGATAATTAACGTAGGCATACGAAGCTATGTCTATACTGCCGTCCTTGTCGAAATCCTCCAAGAGGAAGGCTAGCTGTAGCATCTCATAGCCCATGTGCATGTCGGGTTTGGGGCTGCTGATGTTTTGGGAACAATTGAGATGCCCTGTCCCATCATTGAGATAGATGGAGAAAATCACATCGCTGTACATGATGTTGAGCCGGCTAACGACCACATCGGCAAATCCGTCGTTGTTGACATCGCCAACCTTGATACTGCGCGATTCAGGAAGCAATTCGTACATCTCGCTACGCACTTGCGCTTGCATCGTCACCCCTCCCGCCATCAGCAGGAGTGCAAGCAGGGTGTAAAGTCTAAATTTCTTCATGACGTTATAGTTTTAAAATTCGTTGTTGCAAAACTATAACAAAAATCAACGAAAAAATCCACCAGCAAAGGCAAAATCAAGGTTTTTCAGAATGCCTATTCTGATAATCAACGAATTACGCTCTAAAAAATCAAGGTATTTCTTGCCTTATGCAACGAAAAAAGCCCTCAAAGCAGCCCTTTTCAGTCCAGGAATCGGCCCATGAGAGCCTCCAAATCGTCGGCTCCGGTCTTTTTTCTGATGGTGGAGCGGTACCGATACACCGTGCCCTCCTGCAAGTCCATCAGCTGCGCAATCTCCTTGGCGCGAAAGTCGAAGTAGCCCAACACGCAAAGCTCGTACTCCTGCATGGAAAGGTCGGGGTAGGCCGCCATCATCCGCTCGTACGTCTTCGGATAAGCGCCGTCAAACTCGGCAAGGATCCGCTGCAACTTGTCCTTTTCCTTGCCATGGTAGAGCGCCATCGCCCGTTGCTGCAGCACCTCCTTCGTGTGCAGTGTGGCCTGTTCCACCTTCGTCTGAAGCTCTCGTTCCGCCGCGTCGTGCCGTTGCGAGGCCTCGCTCAACCGTTGTGAAGCCTCATCTAACCGCCGCTGCGCCTCCGCCTCCTGCGCCGCCAGGCGTTTCCTATGGCTGCGCCGTGTCACCATAGCCCCTGCCAACCCCATAATGGCCAGCAATGCCACCACACCACCTAACCAAAGGATTCTCCGCCGTGCCTCCAGCCGCTCCATAGCCAAAGCCTTTTCCTGCTTCTCCTGCAAATACTTCTGGAACAAGTCGTTCAATTGCGAGACCCGTGCCTGGCTATTAGCCGCCGAGGTTACATCTTCAATAAGAAACTGGGCATATTGGTTAGCCTTCACCGTATCGCCTTTGCTTTGGTAAATCTCGTGCAAATAAGAAGCGGCAACCCTTTGCCTTACAGCATTATCCTTGTTCTCAAACACAGGTTCCAAATAGACCTTTGCCGAATCATATAGCCCCAAATCTTGGTAAACGCAGCCAATGCACAGAAACCGAGTTAGTCTTTCGGTTTCGGTTGCTGCCAATGCTGCCATCCTTTTCAGACTATCCATAGTGGCTGGGGTATCGTTGCGCAAATTATATTCAAACAAAGCTTTGCTAGTAACCACATCCCTATAAAGCATGGAGTTCCTGTCGGGCATGGTTTCCAAAGCCTTTTCATAATAATAGGCAGCACTGTCGGCTTCATTCAACTTGTCATATTGTTTCCCCAGATGATAGAGGATGTTGGCCATGTTGCCGGGCGAAGAGTGTGCAATTTTATTGTAAGCCAGCGACTGCTTGCCGCAATAGACGGCCTGCTCCTGAATGAACTGTTGGGAAAACATATCCATTAGGCGAGTATATGT
>JAFWRA010000141.1 GCA_017508895.1 Bacteroidales bacterium | reverse complement strand
CTGCAATCAGAGTAAACAAAAACCAGTCGCAGAAAAAGCGACTGACAACTCATAACAGTCTTAAATTATTAACCCGTCAACTTGATTCAGCCGTAGGACACGAAAGTGACAACCAAAATCAGCAAATTACATTTTGACCACTTTTTTTGGACTTTCAAAGCCTTTTGGCAAGGTGTTGGCAAGGTGTTGGCAAGGTGTAGGCATACTCAAACAGCTTGCTTGACTATGCCAACAGTATGCCTAGAGCGAGAGAAGAGCGAAAGAAGAGCGAGGCAATCCCATTCCAGGGGAGGATCGTAAATCCACCAGAAATATGTTTCCCCGCAGGATAGGGTATATCTTACAGCTGGGAGATATGGGTGTCGTGGAAAAAAGATATGGGTGTCTATTCTTTCACTCGTCCCAGCGGATTTGTAATCCGCTGGTGTCGAGTATGGGGATTTGCAATCCCCGTAATATGTAACTGATTTTCCATCACAAACTGTTTTTTGGCAAAGATAAAGGATTTATAGGTTACCGCGGAAGTGTTTCGCATTGAAAATGCTGATATTCATGACCCCCGAATTGCAAATTCGGGAGAACGGGTGATCTCTTGGGTGGCCGAGGGGAACACGCCCTCCACAGTCTCGGCACTCGTCATGGCGTGGGGTCGTGAAGGCTGCCCTTGGGCTGCGGCGAATGCGGCATTGGCAAACACGGCCTGCCCGTCGGCCTGCTTCGAGGTCATGCGGCCCAGCGGGTCGTACATTATCTGGCTGTGGGTGTTGCCAAGGTATATGTCGGTCAGGCGGTTCATCTTGTCGTAGTGGAAGGTGCCAATTTTAATAATAGCCCTCAAAAACGAGTTCGAGGCTGTCTGGACTGTGGATTATGTATCGCCTTCCAATTGGTTCATAATCCCAATACATTACACCTTCAGTGTTCTCGTTAGGATAATCGGTTGGATAGCCTCTCTTTAGTTTTGACATGTCTATCAAACCCTCCAAACAATCATTCTCTATCGGCAACTCGTGCTTTTCTTTATCTGCATATCGCAAAAAATAGTCACTATGTTTAGTGCTTTCATCAAAATAGTCGTTGTAATAGGCAACCATTCTACCACATATTATTTGATAACCGACCAGGAAATGAGAGTTATAATACATTTCTGTTGTTATGAACAAATGACATTTACCCTCCTTTTTTTCGGCTCTTATTGGAATTATCATTGCACAGTTTTTAAACTCGCTTATAAAAGACGTTATTTCATGCAACAATGTTGGACTGAACGCGCAAGTATCTTTATCAATCAAGTGTTGAGGGATTGTATCGTTGATATTTAAGTCCTCCCTTTCCGAGGATTTGTTTTGGCGGTCGGTAACATCACAAGCGACAAACAGAAGTGCAATAACACTAATTTGAATAATCTTTCTCATTTTCTAAAATCCTAAGTTCCGATATAAGTCTTTATAGGTGTTTATTTTGCGTATATAGATATCGCTTCCCCCGTCCCAGCGGATTTGCAATCCGCTGGTGCCGAATATGGGGATTTGCAATCCCCGTAATATACAGCTCGGTTTCCCATCACAAGCTGGTTTTGTTGGCAAAGATAATGAATTTATAGGTTATTGCGCAAGTGTTTCGCATTGCAAATGCTGATATTCGATGCTGGCGGATTTGCAAATCCGCCAGAACGGGTCTTTTTTTGTATGTTATTTATTTTCGTTTTAGTTAATCGCATTTCTTTGTTGTTGTCTCAATCTCAAATAGAGTTCAGCGTCAGCACTTGGTTGTCATAAGGTATTCTTGTTTGTTTGATATCAAGAAGATCTTCGTAACTGAACACAAATTGATGTGTTTTTTTTCCCGATTCATTTACCTTTCTGATGTCTATAATAAGATCGTTATATCTCCTTGGGTTGCACCCATTCACTATTCTTTCCGCTATCGGCTTCAACTCTTCTTCAAGGCTATCCCTTAGGTGTATCTCATCATCGAGCTTATCAAGTTCCTTCATAGTCTTGTCCAGTGTCTTGAAATCCAGCGACTTCATTCGTGGGTTGAAAATCTCAACCACAGGGGCTTTTATCAAGGGCCAACTTGGTTCTAATCTGAACCTTCGATAGGTTATGCTTACCGAATCGGCATCATATTCCTGCATGATTTCCGAAACAAGCTGTTCAGGCTCAAAAGAGCAGCCTTGCAACTCGGTAATCCTACCTTTATTGGTACAGTTCGAGAAAACAACAACACTGATGACCATCATAAAATATGTTACTATGTTTTTCATCACCTGTCAATTTTATGTATAAGTGGCCTATAAAATCTCCCCGTCCCAGCGGATTTGCTTGCAAAGATAATGTATTTATTTGTTACCGTGCAAGAGTTTCCCGCAAAAATAGGAAATACTAATCAGAACTGGAAATAAATGAACGATTGTAGGTCGGCCGTGATGAACTGGTAGATGACGAATACGATGAGGGCGCAGACCACAATCATCAGCGGGATGGGCATCTTGGCAAACCAGATGCGGTAGCGCCGCTTGAAATTCTCAGGCAACCAATGGATAACCAGACCTATCACGATGAGGATAAACACATTGCGATAGTGGGTAATGATGTCAGGAATCCTGTTCAAGTCCCAATGGCTGCCCATTTGGTTGACCATATTCTTGGCCGTGTTCCACGCCGTTTCGTTGGCCTCGGCAGGGTCGAGGTTGGAACCGCTGCGGAAGAAGAGTCGCGTGAAGGTGATGAAAGTAAAGGTCTGGAAAATAGCCCACGCGTCTTGTAGCCATTGCCAAGGCTTTTTCCCTCCGAATAGGTTGTAAGTCATGCGGATGATATTCCCACATAAGACGATGAGGCACCACACGCAAAGCACATAAAACACGGGTTGGGGCGTGTAATAGCAAAGCAGCTTTAGTCCGGCGGTTACAATAAGAATAAACAAGGTGCGCACATACACATTCCAATCTTGCCAAAAACGGTAAAACACCATTCCAAGCCCGTTCAGGCCACCCCATATCATGAAATTCCATGAGGCTCCATGCCACAATCCACCTAGCAGCATCGTGTCCATCCTGTTGATTTCGGTGGTGATTTTTCTTCGTTTTTTAGGAACGAAAATGGCCACAACCCCTAATGTCAAAGCGATGGCGCCAACGCCGACAGCCACCCATAGGCTGTTGGAGAGGAAAACCGCGATGGCTGCAATCACGATGATGATGCAGAACGAGCCAAAGGTGGCTTTGCGGTTGCCTCCCAAGGGGATGTAGAGATAGTCTTTCAGCCAGCGCGACAGCGACATGTGCCAGCGGTTCCAAAACTCAGCGGGGCTCTTGGCCTTGTAGGGCGAGTTGAAGTTCTTGGGCAGATAAAAGCCCATCAGCATGGCCACGCCAATGGCGATGTCGGTGTAACCCGAGAAGTCGGCATAGACCTGCAACGAATAGCCGAACAAGGCCATCAGGTTCTCGAAGCCTGTAAACATCAAGGGCTGTTCAAACACGCGGTCGATGAAGTTGATGGCGATGTAGTCGCTGAGCACGATTTTCTTCACCAATCCGTTCATGATCCAAAAGACAGCGATGCCAAACTGACGGCGACTGAGGAAGTATTTCTTGTGCAGTTGCGGGATGAACTCGTTAGCTCTCACGATGGGACCGGCCACCAGCTGCGGGAAGAAGCTGATATAGAAGCCGAAGTCGAAGATGTTTTTCACAGGTGAGATGCGCTTGCGGTAGACATCCATGATGTAGCTGATGGCTTGGAAAGTGTAGAACGAGATGCCTACGGGCAGCAGGATGGAGTCAACGCTGAAGCGGTTGTCGCCCGTGATTTGGTTGCCTACCCATGAGAACACGTCGAACACACGGAATTTCAATCCAGTAAGGTTGTTGAGGACATCTGTAAGGAAATAGGCGTATTTGAAGTAGAAAAGTGTGAACAGATTGACAATGACGCTGATGGCCAACACCATATTCCGGCTCCCGTCTTTCTTTCGCGAATGCAGCCATTTGCCCGCAAAGAAATTATATAAAGTGATGAAAATCAGTATTAAAGTGAAGAGCCCGCTGGTTTTGTAATAGAAAAACAAGCTGACGAAAAACAAATAGGTGTTGCGGAGCAGACACTTGTTTTTGAACAGGCAGAAAAAGGCGAACACGATGGCGAAGAACGCCCAGAAATAAAACTGGGTGAACAACAAGGGATGTGCCTTGTCGAACGAAAACAGGTTTTTCAGGAAATCCAATGCTATTTCAGGGAAAGTCAACATGTCACGGTCGTTTTGCAGTGGATTTAATGTGTTCTATATATCTATCAATGAAGGCATTGTAAAGCAAATCGCCCAACAGCCTGTAGCCTTCGTTGGTGAAATGCACCTTGTCTTTCTTGGCCAAGCCTGCGTCTTCCCATTCCTTCATCGAATTCAGTCCGCCCATGATGTCGAATTGGTCCCACACGGCGGCATTGTACTTTTTCCCCATCTCCATGAAAGCCTGTTGCGCCACCAAGCCGTTTTCGTTCACTTGGTATTTGTTTTTCTTTATCCGTTTGAAGCTGTCGTTGTTGGTCATGAAAAGCATGGCGCAATCAGGATTGACGCGTTGGATGATTTTGATGAGTTCCTTGTAGTTCTGCTTGAAAATCCACTTGTCGAAGTCTTTTTCTGCCGCGTCATTGATGCCGATGCCAAAGATGACGAGGTCGGGCTTGATCAAGGCAAGGTCGCGTTCGAAGTCTTCGCAGCGCAAATAGGAAGGTACACTGGCTCCATTGACGCCTATGCCGTGCACATTGATTCCCGTTTTTTCGCTTTCCAACAGAACGCCGGTGATGGTGAACTCACCAGGGATAGAGTCGAAATAGATATGGATGGAATCGGTATAGGAAGGCAAGTCGAAAGTGTAGGAGGATAGTTGTTCGTCACGATGGGCCCGAATAGTGGTTCCGTCGTAGCTGACCAAAGGTTCCACATTGACGGTATCGGCGAACCCAAGGAGGGTCACCTTGTTGAAATCGAAAACAGGCGGCATGAGGGAAGGATAGCGCTCGCGGGTGATGATGCTGACGGAGGCGATGGAGTCGGCGGTGGTGATGGCAGCCCCTGCCAGTCCCATCCGTTTTTCGTTTTCATTTTTCACGGCATTGCGGCAATAACTCCACGAGCCGGTATATTTTACCATGTAATAGGAAGGGTTGTTGGTGCTGCCGGCTGAAAATGGGAAGACGAAACTCTGTCCGCCAATCAAATCAGTGCCAATGCTTAATAAATTGTCGCGAAACTGCTGCGTGAAAACACCCGCCTGCACATGTGAACCGCCAATGTGCATGATGGTGACATTGCCATCGCCCAAAAACAGGACGGAATCCAATTTTTGGAAGAACTGTTCCATAGGCAGGCTGTCGCCCGGATAGACAATCCGATTCCGTTCAAAATGCGTGAACGGGTAGTTTGGGACCTCTTTCGTCAAAGGTTGCGTCTGACCAAAGGCTGTCAGCGTTGCTAATGCCCAAAAAAGTATGACGAGGATTCTTTTCATCGTTTGGATTGGGCATAGGGTTGATAGATGGGTAAATGCTTTCTGTAGGCTTCTCTAATCGAATCCTCGGTTTTGTCGCTGTTGATAAAGTCGATGACGTATTGGGAGGGCACGTGCTTGCGCAGTTGGTAGAAGTCGTAATAGGTGGTGAACGACTTGGCCAAGTCGGAACCGATTTCCTGTGCGCCGTGGAACGTGAAGTGGATATGGTCGGGGCCGGCCAATGCGGGTTTGTGTTTCACCCATTGCACCATCGAGCCTTCGCCGCCCATCACATGAAACATGTCCCAATAGGCAATGTTATTGCGCAGGGCCATCGAGCGAAGAGAGTCGTTCAGCTCTGGAAGACCTTTCCATGTGCCTAGCTTTCCATTGTAGCTCTTGCTCATGTCGGCAGGACCGATGAATATCAATGTGGCTTTGGGAGCCACACGTTTCACATAGTCGATTTGTTTCTCCAATTCCCTGGTATAGGCCGAAATACTGCTGGAGGAAGTGATGCCAGGCATCCTGTTTCCGCCAAATTGCAGGATAATCAGTCGGGTGTCGAGAAGGGCGAAAGATTGCCGCATGGTGGGCTCGTCAATGCGGGTAAATATGGTTCCCGAACATCCGCGCAAGGCTACATTATCGATGGCCACGCCTGGTTCACCGTCGAGCAGGATGGCATAGATTTCGGCATTACCCTTAAAGTTGATGGTGCCTCGTTTCACGTTGACAGGCAGATTCCAGGTGATAAGGGATACGCTGTCGTTGGCGGGCAGGATCTTAGGCTCCAAATTGAGGGAATCGCATTTCAAGGTAGCCTTAAAGCCATTGCTGTTTCTTCCCAAAAGCACCGACACGGTTGAAATCATCTTTGAGTTCTCGAAGGCGCGCGAGTGGTTGGTTTGGATGAACGAAATGGAACCCTCGCCTTGCACTTGGGCAAATTGGGTCATCACTCCATAGCGGTTATGTGGAGCACGACGCGTGCTTTCGTCTCCATATAAGGTGTAACGAGTGAGGTTGGAGCATTGCTGCGAAACGGATATGGTAGGCACGGCTTGGATGGCTGGAATCATGTTAGGCCCCGAACCTCCGAAAAAATCCTGCAGCTTTTGGCGAAGGACAGAAGAAATGCGGTCCATTTCGATCTGAGAGTCGCCGTAATGCATCACACGGTAGGTTTTTCCTTCCCCTTTGGCTTGCTCGAACAAGTAGAACAGCGAGTCGAAATACTCGTAGTCATCCTGAGGCAGATAGATGCGGTTGGGGTTTTCCTTGAGGTAGCTGCGGAAGAAACGCAAGCTATCGAGCAGTGATTCGGAATAGTTCATCACAAAGCTCTTGTTCACCTTGTCGATGACATCATCCACGTCGACGGTCTTGTCTTTACTTGGATTCTTGTCTTCTGCGTATGAGGGGAAGCGGAGGTTGCGGTTCTCGACCTGAATGCCTTCTTCTGGGAAAAAGAACCAAACGATTCCAAGCAGGGCAATCACCGAAATGATGAAAATCAATATGCGTATGGGCTTCATTTTTTTATTATCAATTCTTGACCCTCCCGGATAAAGTCACTTTCCAGGTGGTTCCATTCAATTAATTCTGATATTGTAACATGGTGTTTTTTGGCGATATGACTCAGTGTGTCACCTTTTTTCACCTTATATATTATGGTCTTTTCTTTACTTTTTGGCTGTTTCTCATGTTTTTTGGGCTCTTCTTTGACCGTTTGTTTTGGCTCTTCCTTAATGGTAGGTGCTTCAACGACGGTCTCTTCATAGAGTCGAGTCTCAATGTCAGCAAATTGTTTCGCGACTTCGTTGGGCAATACTAATGGATAGTGTTCAAGAGGAACGAAGACATCTGAACGGTAGACGGGATTCAGTGCTTTGATCCTTTCCACAGAAAGCCCTGTTTTCTGTGCCAATACTTCGATGGAAATGGGTTGTGAAAAACTGATTTCCGTGGTTTCCCGCTCTTTGGGTAGGGTATCTTCAACCTGATGGTCGTGGTAAACGCATACACAAGCAATGAAATCGCTGATGATTTCAGAGTTAGGGATCAGTTTTTGGTCGTAGAAATCCCATAGTTCAGGGTCTTTCTCGCTTTTCGAAAGGGCATGTTGTAGTGCGTTGGGGCTGCTTGAGAAAGCCAGGATGGCATGCCACCAGTCGTTGTATTTTTCATGAAGGTCCGAAAGATAGTCCAAGGCGGCCTTGGTGGAGGCTTCAACGGAATAACGCTCATCATGCCGTTCATCGATGATTAGGCCGTAATGCATTCCTGTTAAAGCAGGCATGGCCCAAACCCCGCAGCGACCATCATGATGATAGCCGGGCTGCATCTCAGAAAATGCCAAGGGTAAATACTTCAGCTCCAAGGGGAGGTTACGTGTTCCTAATTCTTCTTCAATGAAGGCTTCGTGAGCCAAGAACACTTCCGGCAAGGATTTCTGGTTGTATTTTTCGATAGATTTGTCCAAATCATGGTGATAAGGAAGAGAGATTTCTTTTTCTATCGTTTTCAGCTCTTTAGTAATGGCGTTGGAACCCGACGATACGCAACAATTGTTGGCCGTCAGACAGAAAAACATGAATAATGATATGATTAACGCTCTAAAATTCATCTTATTACAGGTTCGAATGCTATCTCACTTCCTCTTTTGAAAAGAGAAGGCAAAAATACGGAAATTGTTTGGATTAGGGACGGGCTTTTTTGCTACTTTTGCAACCGTTTTTTTCTCATTTCTCTTTTTTTATTATATGCATCAGACGGATAGAACTTTAGAACTTGAAACTAAGAGTATCAGAAGATTACTTTGGATTTATGCATTGCCATCAATCGTAAGCCAAATTATCGCTTCGATTTACAACATAGTCGACCGTGTGTTTTTGGGACAGTGTGTTGGGGCTTTGGCCATTGCAGGCCTTGCCATCACCATGCCTATCATGAACATCATCCATGCTTTTGGTTCTTTGGTGGGTGTGGGCTCTTCGGCGCGCATGTCGATTGTGCTAGGCAAGAAAGATTACAAATGGGCTGAAGACATCTTGGGCAACAGTATGCTGTTGACGTTTATCTTTGGTTTTCTTTTTGTTTCGGGAGGCTATCTTTTCATGGACCGTATTTTGACTTTGTTTGGCGCCTCCGATGATACTATTGCCTATGCCCGCGAGTATATGGACATTGTGCTGCCGGGTATGTTCATGACCACTGTGACTTTCAATTTGACGGGTTTGATACGTGCTACGGGTTATCCTATCAAATCCATGTGGATTTTGGCAGGAGGTGCCATACTCAATATAGTGCTTGATGCCTTGTTCATTTTCGTGTTGGATTGGGGCATCGGAGGTGCGGCTTGGGCTACCACAATCTCTATGACATGCTCGGGTATTGTGGCCGTTTGGCATTTCCTGCAGCGGAGCTCGTTTATCCGCTTCCGTCGGCATTCCTGGAAGCCGAAGCTCTACATATTCCGTAACATTCTGCTTATCGGCATGAGTCCTTTTTTGATGAATGTGGCGGCCTCTGGCGTGGTGGCTTTGCTCAATCGGCAGCTGATACGGTATGGTGGCGACCTTGCTGTGGGTGCATACGGTATCGTGAACACTTTCGGCAGCCTCAGCGTGATGCTGATCCTTGGCGTGTGCCAAGGCATGCAGCCCATCGCAGGCTATAATTATGGTGCGGGACATCTCGACCGGTTGAAGTCGGTTTATACGTTGACCATGAAAATCAATGTGCTGATAGGCTTTGTCGGAGCCTTGCTTGCTTTGACCATTCCAAGCCTTTTGCTGCGGGCTTTTACCACCGACGATGCGCTGATTGAAATTGCAGTACCCGCTATGCGCTTTATGATGGTGATGTTTCCTTTGGTAGGTTTCACCATCACCAACTCCAACTTCTTTCAAAGTATCGACAAACCTTGGATTGCCATTGTCACCAGCCTTTCGCGTCAGGTGCTGTTTCTTGCCCCGATGATCTACATCATTCCGCCACTCTTTGTCAATATGGGCGGATTGGGATTGACGGGGGTGTGGGCTTCGATGACCATCTCTGATATGATGGGTGCATTGCTTGCTTTTGTCTTGATGTTGTCCCAAAGAAAAGTGTTTAGACCCACAGAATGATGGATACCTCAAATGCCATTCCTACAGTCACCAACACAAAAATTCTGGATTCTTGCATCGTCAAGAGCAAAAGCGCCATGCGTGATTATTTGCAGGAATTGCGCGCGTCTGTACCACCTGAAATGGCTGTTTGTCAACGCGATATAGAGTCACAGGTGCGTGAATGGAGGTCGCATAACTTCTTCTATCGGATACACATTTTCCGCAGCCGCACCAAAGACGTAGACCTTGAACTGAAACAAGCTTGGTATCGTGAGCTCTTCTGTCGGATAGTGAGTTTCTTTTACTTTTGGGACAATGATTAAACATGCTATTTGTTCAAGTTTGGGATTGATTCTGTATATTTGCGCCAAAATAAAACAACATTCATGAACAATTCATTCACCATAGGAGGTCAAATAGTCGACCTTGTCAACTCAAGGATTTTTTCGGGGGTTGTCGTTGTCGAAAACGGGAAGATTAGCAAAATAGAGGAAAAGGCGGTAGGCAACACACGGTATATCATGCCAGGCTTCGTCGATGCGCATGTGCATATTGAAAGCTCGATGCTGGTGCCGTCAGAGTTTGCCCGGCTGGCCAGCTGTCATGGTACAGTGGCTACCGTCAGCGACCCTCACGAAATAGCCAATGTACTTGGCAAGGAAGGTGTTCGTTATATGATCGACAACGGCAAAAAGGTGCCTTTCAAGTTTTTCTTTGGTGCTCCCAGCTGCGTGCCTGCCACAGCCTTTGAGACGGCTGGTGCTTCTCTCAATGCTTCGGATATAGAAGAACTGATGGCTTCCGACGATATTTATTATCTTTCAGAGATGATGAACTATCCCGGAGTTATCTTCGACGACCGTGAAGTCATGGAAAAGATAGCTTCGGCAAAGCGATATGGCAAGCCCATCGACGGACATGCTCCCGCTGTGACAGGCCCCGATTTGCAGAAATATGTGAGTGCGGGCATCACCACCGACCATGAGTGTTTCCGTCTTGAGGGAGCCTTGGAAAAAATCGGTCTTGGCATGAAGATCCTCGTTCGTGAAGGCAGTGCGGCCAAAAATTTCGATGCATTGATTCCACTGATGGCCACACATCCCGACAAGTTGATGTTCTGCTCCGATGACAAGCATCCCGATGAATTGGATGATGGTCATATTGATGTGTTGGTTCGTAAGGCTATAGCATTGGGCTACAATGTGTTGGATGTACTTAAAGCGGCTTCACTCAATGCTGTGAAACATTACAAGCTCAATGTCGGAATGCTCCAATTAGGCGATGATGCCGACTTCATCGTGGTCGACGACCTGCACAGTCCAGTGGCAAGACAGACTTATATTAGAGGCGTGCTGGTTGCCGAAAATGGTGTGTCGAACATCAAATACAAGGAAACCGAGACCCCCAACCGGTTTGAGGCCCATTTCCTTTATGCCGATGACCTTTTTGTGCCTGATGAGGGGAAGCGGATTAAAGTTATCGAGTGCTTTGATGGACAGCTGATTACTAAATCTTTTTTTGCTGAGCCGAAAGTTGAAAACGGTGGCCTTGTTAGCGATGTGGAGCGCGACATATTGAAACTAGTCGTCGTCAATCGTTACAAACCCACAAAACCTGCAGTTGCCTTTATCAAGAATTTTGGCCTGCAACGTGGCGCTTTAGCTTCGAGTGTGGCCCATGACAGTCACAACATTGTGGCAGTGGGTGTCACCGACAATGACATCCTTCATGCTGTCAACCTGCTTATTGAGCATGGAGGTGGCGTGACGGCCTATTGCAATACAGAGATGGTGGCAGTGCCCTTGCCCGTTGCGGGACTGATGAGCAATGAGGACGGCTACGAGGTGGCCGCCGCCTATCAAAACGCCGATGCTTTGGCCAAACGCTTGGGCTCAAAGCTTTTCGCACCGTTTATGACCTTATCTTTTATGGCATTATTGGTCATTCCCGAGCTGAAACTCAGCGACAAGGGTCTGTTTGATGTCAAGCAATTCGGTTTCATTTCAGTTTTTAAGGAATAATGCAGTTACGACAATGCCAACCTGCTGATTTACAAGTTATCATTGACTTGAATGAGGCAATATATGCCGCGTTACCCGACAAGTCGGTGCTGCGTCATAATTCGCCCGAGATGATAGCTTCCTGTCTTGAAGAGCCTAATGTCACTTTGGGCGTTTGGGATGGTGATTTGTTGGTGGCCATAGGGATGCTCTATGTACCACAATGTATTGAAGAAGACCATTTCCACGACTTGGATTTGCAAGGCGATTACAAATCGGCAAACCAGAAATTGTTTTTGGTGAGAGACCGCTATCGTGGCTTGGGATTGCAGAGAAGACTCATCCGAGAAGTGGAGAAAACAGCAGCTGCACGGGGTTATAATCTGCTTTGCACTACGGTAGCACCAAATAACGATTTCAGTATCAATAACTTTCTCAAAGAAGGTTATGTGTATGCCAAAACTGAAATGAAATACGGAGGGTTGGTCAGGAATTTGTATTACAAGGTGTTATAAGATGTTCAATCTATAAGCGTCTTGCTTCACAAAAATCGCCAGCATGATGGTGAAGGCCAGCATGCTTGAACCGCCATAGCTTAGGAAAGGCAATGGGATGCCGATGACAGGCACCAATCCAATGGTCATCCCGATATTGATGGCCACGTGAACAAACAAGATGCCTGCTATGCCATAGCCATAAACACGACTGAAGGTGGAGCGTTGTCGTTCGGCCATGAATATGATTTTCACCAATAGAACTATATACAGTAGTACGACGATAGAGGTCCCAAGGAAACCGCCCTCTTCGCCTACCGTACAGAAAATGAAGTCGGTGTGTTGCTCGGGGACAAAATCATACTTGGTTTGGGTGCCCTGGAGGAAGCCTTTGCCAGTCAGGCCGCCCGAGCCTATGGCAATTTTCGACTGGTGCACATTATAGCCTACGCCTTTCGGGTCGTCGAGCTGGCCTAATAGCACCAGAATTCGGTTCTGTTGGTGATCCTGAAGCACTTTGTTGAAGGCATAGTCTACGGAGAAGACAAAAGCAAACATGAATGCAAAAACAGCCACCATCGTCAAGAGCCCCTTCTTCTTGTTCAGCAAGTAATAGGTTAACGTGAGGACGAATAGGCTGCCTAAGATGATATACATGATTTTTTGCGACCAAATCAGTGTGAATACAAACAGAATAATAGCGACCACACCAGCTATCATGACCCACCCCGTGCCAGGCAATCCTTCACGGTAAAAGACAAAAATGAAAGATACAAAAACGATGGCTGACCCCGTGTCGTTTTGAAGCAAAACAAGAGCCATAGGGATGAGGACGAGTGCAATGGCAACGAGTTGGTCTTTGCGCTTTTGCAAGTCAACGTCTAATCGGTCGAGATAGCCTGCTACAGCCAAGGCTGTAGCCATCTTTGCAAATTCGGAAGGTTGGAATTTAATGGGTCCAAACTCAATCCACGCGGTGGCGCCTTTGGTGGCTTTGCCGTAGACCAAAACAGCGAATAATGAAAACAAAACAGCGATGTAGATCCAAAGCGAAAAGGCGTTGAAAAATTTAGCATCGATAAGCAGGACGATGAAACCAATCAGAAGGGAAATGCCAATCCAAACCAATTGTTTTCCATATACTTGCGACATATCGAAGATGCTGGGATGTGCCTCATTGTAACGTGCGGAGAAGATGCTGAACCAGCCTATCATCACCAATGCCAAGTAGATGAGTACAATCGTCCAGTCGATTTTCCCTATGATACTATTCCTTTCGTTCATCTTTCGTTCTTATAAGAGATTCTGCCTTCCATCATACGTTTTTCCAATTCCTCACGCGTGGTGTAGCCTCGGATGTATTTTTCTATCATCAAGCTGGCGATGGGCGCTGCCCAAGTAGCACCATAGCCTCCGTTTTCGATAATGACGGCGAGGGCAATCTTGGGATTGTCGAAGGGCGCGAAGGCAATAAAATTGGAGTGGTAGTTGCCGTGTGGGTTTTGGGCCGTGCCAGTCTTTCCGCATTGGGGGATGTCTTTCATCTCGTAACGACGTGCCGTGCCGGCAGGCCCGCTGAATACGGTTCTCATGCCGTTTTTAATGGTTCTGACATGTCGTCTTTCGATGCCAGGTTCAATTTTGGTGGTCATCACTTCCGGAATGGCCGTGGTGTCGCCGAAGCACTTGATCAGGTGAGGAGGATAGTAATATCCTTCGTTGGCAATCATGGCAGCGATGTTGGCCAATTGCAAGGGGGTTACCAAAACTTCGCCTTGACCGATACCTAAAGAGCGGATAGTCACAGAGTTCCATTGTCCGTTGTACATTCTGTCGTAGTATTCGCGCGATGGGATGTTTCCTGCAACTTCATAAGGAATATCTGTCTTGAACTTGCGACCAAATCCTAAGTTGTAGGTCATGTCCTTCCAATATTCATAGCCTTTTTTGATGTTTCCGAATTTCGGGTTGTTGATAGTGGCTTTGAAAGCCTCATAGAAATAGGGATTACATGAATTCATGATGGCATTGGCGAAATCGGGGCTGCTGCCGTGGCTGTGGGTGCATTTAATGGGCAAGGAGGCTGGTCCGCTGCAGTGAAAAACAGTGGCAGGAGTGATGGTTCCGCTTTGGAGGGCAATCATCCCGACGACTGTCTTAAACGTGGAGCCAGGTGGGTAAGTTCCACTGATGGCACGGTTGATGAGGGGCTTCATCGGGTCTTTTTGGAGCTCGGTATAGTTGTTGCCGCGTTCACGTCCGACCAGCAGATTGGGGTCGTATGTGGGACTGGAAACGAACGCAAGGATTTGTCCTGTAGAGGGCTCAATGGCTACGATGGAACCCACTTTGCCTTGCATCAACTGCTCACCATAGGCTTGCAGCTCGGCATCCATTCCTAAGTAGATGTCTTTTCCTGCAACCGGGTCTTTGTCAAGTTCGCCGTCCATGAAACTGCCCATCTCGCGGTTATACACATCCACCATCATGACTTTCAGGCCTTTCACGCCTCTGAGTTCTTTTTCGTACGATTTCTCAATGCCTGACTTTCCAACATAATCGCCTTGCCGATAGTAGCCTTCCTGGTCTTTATCCAATTCCTTCTGGCTGATTTCGCCAATGTCGCCCAAGGTGTGGGCTGCGATGGGCTGAGGATAGTGGCGGACGGTACGGGTTTGGAAGTAAAACCCTGGATATCGGTACAGAATCTCGGCGATATGTGCAAAGTTTTCTTTTGATACTTGCGTCATGAAAGGAGAGGGTTTCATTTTCGATTCCTTTGTCGCTTTATTCATCCTTTCAATGAACGAAGTCTTGTCGATATTTAATAGATGACAAAACGTCAACGTGTCGAAAGGATCCGTCGAATCACATTTCATGGCCTGCTTGGGAATAACCATCAAGTCGTAGACGGCTTCATTGAACACAAGCAGGTCTCCGTTTCGGTCGTAAACTTTTCCTCGGGCAGGATATTGCGTCACAAACCGCAAAGCGTTGTTGTCGGCAAGTTGCTTGTAGTGCTTGTCGATGACTTGAAGTGAAAACAACCTGACAATATAAAGCACGCCTATGGCAATAAAAATGCCTAGGATGAGTATTTTTCTGGATGACAGATTGTTATTCTTCGTTTTCATCGAGCGAAATTGAGTTTACAAAAGTACATGTTTTTATTGGTATACGGAAGGCCGTTTCAACAAAAAAACTCCTTTTTTTAGAAAAACTATCCCATTCATTGTGGAAATTATCTTTTTTCGTATATTTGCACGATTTTTTATACTTAAAATGAAGAAGTGTGCCATACTTGTAATAATCTGCTGCCTGTGTCTCTGGGGATGTGGGTCGAAGGAAAAAAATGCGGAAATGTTACACCGTGATTTTTACAATGCGGTATGGGAACGCTTTGATTATGTGCGTACTGATGTGGAAGTCAAGGAGAGTACCACATTTAACTTGAGTATGAAAATCAGTTTTACAGAGGATTATCCTAATGACGACTTTTCTATGATTTTCACTGTATTCGACAAGGACGGACAACCTTATCGCTGTAAAGGATACAAGTTCAATTTGAAGGATGCTGAAGGTCGATGGAATTCGCAACTTTCCGATGGGTGTTACACTTTCAATTTTCCCATTAATAAGAGTTTAATGATAGCAGACCCAGGCGTATATCGTTTTCAAATTGAAAACCGCATGCCAATAACTCCGCTGGTGGGCGTGAAAGAATTGACTTTGTTTAATAATGCAAATGATTAAATTATAAATTATGAAAAACGTTAATAGTCTTAAAAAATCAGGATTTGTTTTGTTATTGCTTGCAATGGCCTTCGTGTCATGTGTGCCGCAAAAGAAAATGCTTTATTTGAAAGACGCCGAAATGGCGGCAGCAAACATTTCAAAGGAGTATATCAATGATCGCTCGGTCGACTACAAGCTGCAGCCTGGTGACAACCTTTTCATTCGAGTGCTGAACACCATTGACGAGCGAAGTGCTTCGGCTATTTCTGGTGAGTATGGAGCCCGGAATTATTTGTCATCTGACGCTTCCATTTACCTTCAATCCTATACGTTGGATGAGGAAGGCTGCATCGAAATGCCATTGACAGGAAAAATAGAGGTGAAAAACCTGACCATCGACCAAGCCAAGGCAAAACTGCAAACCGAGCTTGACAAGTTTGTCAACCAGACAACGATTATCGTAAAACTTTCCAATTTCAATCTTACCGTGTTGGGTGAAGTGACCCGTCCAGGTATGTATAAGGTCTATCAGTCACAAATCAATTTGTTTGAAGCCATCTCAATGGCTGGCAATATGACCAACTTTGCCAAAAACAGTGAAGTGAGAATCATTCGTCAAACCGACAATGGATCTGAAGTGATAACCGTGGATATGGGTCAGGCTGACATCCTTTCGTCACCTTATTACTATCTGAAGCCGAACGATATCATCTATGTCGAGCCGCTCAAGATCAAGCAATGGGGCTTCACTGCATTCCCGTATTCGACCGTCATTTCTGTTATCTCATTGGGCGTCACTTTGGTCACTTTAGTACGTAGTATGCAAAAATAAAAATAGCTAATCGAAACAATAAATAAAAAGAATACAATCATGCAGAACGAAACAACAAATTACAGACCACAGCAGACCACTGACGAGCAATCTGTTGATATCAAGCAATTGATTTACGTTTGTCTTAGTCATTGGTATTTGTTTGTGATAGGTGTTATCATCGCTTTGGCGGTAGGTTTCTTTATCAATAGGTACAAACCCACTGTGTATCAAGCCTCGGGTACCATACTCATCAAAAATGATCAAGGATTCGATCCTACTGCTTTGATGACCAACTTGAGCACGGGTAAATCGAATGTTGAGAACGAAATGGCCATTTTGCGTTCATATACCCTTACCGAAAGGACCATCAAAAAGATGAATCTGGAAGTCACCTATTTTGAAAAAGGCCGTTTTCTGACAAGTGAAATGTATAAGACAGCTCCTTATGACGTGGAATTTGACCGTAGTGTGCCTCAGGCAGTGGGGATTGTTTATGAGGTTTCGGGTTTGGGCGATGGTAAAATAGTGCTTCATGGCACTTCCCAGTATTTGACCAAATACGACTTTGTCCTTTGCCAAACTTTGTCGAGCGTTCCCTCCAAAATTGATTTTATTACTGAGTGTAAACAAGGAGAATGGATCGACAATGGCTACAACCGCATTCGTATTGTCTTGAATGACCGGTATAATGCTGAAACCGATAACACCAAGAGCTTTTCTTTCCGCATTAATAGCTATCCGAATTTGGTCAGGCAAATGAGCACATTCACTGTGGCTGCCACAAGCAAGCAGTCGTCCGTAGCTTCTCTCGTTATGAATGGCAACAACCCTCGTAAGATTGTTGAATTCACGAATATGTTGATGACGGAATATGTGAATAGTGGCTTGGAAAAGAAGAACAGCGTATCGGAAAACACAATTCAGTTTATTGATAATGAGTTGGAAGGAATTCAAGAGTCTTTGAGCAGTGCTGAAAGCGAATTGAAGGATTTCCGCACGCAAAACGACCTGATGAACCTTGATATGCAAACTTCTCAGATTTACAGCCAGTTGCAAGCTTTGGATAGAGAGAGAGCTGAGATGTCTGTTAATGTTAAGATTTACAAACGCTTGCAGGATTATATCAAGGAACAGATCAACGACCCGGAAAACTTGGCTGCCCCTAGTACGATGGGCATCACCGACCCGCTGTTGAACCGTTTGGTCACGGAGTTGGTTACACTTTCGCAGACCAAGGCCACACAATTGTTGACCCAGACCGAACAACACCCGCAAATTGTTAAGCTTGACGAACAAATTGTCACGACAAAGAGAACCCTTTTGGAAACCATCAACAATTTGGTGAGCAATGCGGAATTGAGCCTTGAGGAAATCAACAAACGAATTGCTAAGGCAATGTCCGAATCAAAAGTGCTCCCCGAGAAACAACAGCAGTTGATCAACTATCAGCGTAAATTCAATTTCAACGATGAGACTTACAAGTATTTGATGCAGCGTCGTGCTGAAGCCCAGATTCTTAAGGCTTCCAACACGCCTGACAATGCCATTCTGGATGAGGCAAGAATTGAGAGAGTGATGAAAATCTCGCCTCGCACTTCCATGAATTATCTTATTGCCATCATTTTGGGTCTGATGATTCCTGCCTTGTATTTGTTCCTCAAGGACTTCTTCAATGTGTCTATCAACGACCGCAAGGATGTGGAAAAACTCACGCATTTCCCGATTATCGGTCAAGTTGCTTTGGCGGGTGGCAAGGATCCGCTTGTTGTGGTCAACTCTCCCAAGTCGCCTATTGCCGAGTCGTTCCGCTCAATTCGTACCAATGTGGAATTCCTTACCCAGGGCAAATCAAAGAGTACGATTCTTGTAACCGGTGATATGCAGAGCATCGGTAAGACCTTCAACAGTATCAATGTGGCTTCTATCTATGCGTTGTATGGTAAGAAGACCGTGCTGTTGGGCTTCGATATGCGTAAACCGAAACTTTTCAAGGAATTCGGACTGAGTAACAATATTGGTTTGAGCTCGTTCCTTTCCAATAAGGAGTCGTTTGATAATATCATCCAATCAACGACAGCCATTCCAAGTCTTGACATCATCACCAGCGGTCCTATTCCGCCTAATCCGGCAGAGCTTATCGCCTCCGATAAGTGTAAAGAGCTCTTCGATTTGCTGAGAGAACGCTATGATTATATCATCATTGATACGCCGCCTGTTGGTCTCGTGACCGATGCCTTCCTGTTGATGAAGTACTCTGATGTGAACTTGTTCATTGTCCGTCAAGGTGTCACCAACAAGAACATCTTCGGTAGTATTATCAAGGATCTTGAAAACCGTGATCTCAATATTTCAATTGTCATCAATGGTATCCAAACCAACAAGGGTGGCTACGGTTATGGTAAGAAGTATGGCTACGGTTACGGTTATGCCTATGGTTACGGCTATGGCAGATATGGCAGCAACAGCAGTGGTTATTATGGCAATGACTATTACGGTGAAGCTGAAAACGAAGGAAAAAAGTCCAAACACAAGAGTAAAGACAAAGAATAAGCTATAAATGAAGGATCAAGCAGTTAGGTATTGGCATGCCCTCTATGTCAGGTCGAGGGCCGAAAAAAAGGTCTTGGCTCAGCTTGAGGATATGGGCATCCAAGCCTACTTGCCCTTGATTACGCACGTCAAACAATGGAGTGACCGCAAGAAAAAGGTGGAGGAGCCACTGTTCAAGTCGTACGTGTTCGTGTATTCAAATGAAAAGGAACACATTCCTGTCTTGAATGTTTATGGAGTTCTTAAGTTTGTAACTTTTGAGCGTGCCGCTGTGGTGGTTCCCGAAAACCAGATTCTCGCCATCAAGCGATATATTCAGGACTACGAGCGTGGAGAAGAGGGTAGGATCATGAATGATAACGAGGATTTGAAAGAAGGGCAAATGGTCCGTATCATCAATGGTCCAATGAAAGGTCTTGTTGGACGGCTTGATGCAATTAAGGATAAGCGACGTTTGATTGTCTATATCGATGTGGTGGGGCAGTACATACCTGTCAATATCCCCAGAACAAGAGTGGAGCGCGTGATTGAAGGCTAATCACCCATCACTTGGATTATTACTATTTTTGCAGAACAATATCAAAACTATAAATCATGGACTCAGAGAAAAAAACAAGAACACCAATTTGGCTTTATGTTCTTCTTGGTTTATTGGCCGTTGCACTGGCGTTTCTGGCAGTTCGCAATTCGTCGTTGAAAAACGACAAGGAAATGCTTGAAGCCGAAAAGGAATTGCAACGCGCTGACTTTCAAGCTGAAGTGGATAGTCTGATGAAGGTTCACAATGAACTGAAGGATAGTTATGGTGAGCTGAGTCAGGAATTGGCTGAGAAAGACAGTATCATCCAAGCTGATGCCGTTGAAATCAAAAAGCTCCTTGATTCTCAATGGGATTATTATCGCGTCAAGAAAAAACTTTCGGAACTGCAGGAAATCTCACAGCATTATGTGCGTCAGATGGACTCGCTTTATACGGTCAACCGTGAGTTGGTGGCCGAGAACGAGCGTATCCGTGAAGAGTTTCAGAACGAACGTCGTCAGAATACCAACCTCACCCGTCAGAAGGAAGAGCTGACCAACAAGGTGAATCAGGCGACTACGATGAAGCTTTACAACTACACCGCACAAGCCGTACGTTTCAAAGGCAGTGGCAAGGAAACACCAACCGACCGAGCTGCCCGTGCCGAGCGTATCAGAATCGATTTCACATTGGCGGCAAACGACCTTGTTCAACCGGGTACCAAGCTGTTTTATGTGCGTATCGCCGACCCAAAACGTGCTATTATTAGCAAAGGGACAGGTGACGAATTTGCCTTTAAATCGAATGGAGAAACCCTACAATTCACGGAATTGGTTAGGGTCAATTTTGATGGCAAAGAAACTCCCGTACGTGCTTATTACAACAAGCCGGATGCTTATGAGTTGATGCCTGGAACCTATTTCATTGACGTCTATGAAGAAGGAGGCAAACTGATTGGCCAAACGGCCATTGATTTGAAGTAGTTTTCTAAGCGACAAAGGCTTTTAAATGCCTTGAAATCGCCCGTCTATCGATTCCATTCGGGAATGACATAGACGGGCGATTTCGATTTTATTCCAGTACGGTCTTCAACACCTCATGTGAGTGAAAATCTTTCATTATAGGTGCATGAAGTCGCATGAAGATGATGAGTCCGTCAAGCAATCCACGACGCTGACTCACGTTGAGCGGCACTTTACATACCTCGTCAATGCTTGCATCAAGCAGCCGAGAGAGCAAAGCGGCGTCCTTTGCATCGAAATAATAGGGATGTAGTGGATAGTCGTGTACAAATAAGCCTTCCATCATGTCGAAGCAATAGTCCGTGTTGTGGTTTGATTTGGGATAGAAACCAAGATGGCGCGTCAGTTCAAGGGTGAAATATATTGGGAAATTGGCGTAACTCTGCTCCACCAAATCGAGCCATAGCAGCGACTTCACGATAAAGTCATAAAGTGCTTCGTTTTGTTCTTGCTCGGTAATGGTTTTTGTAAGCAGTTCGCTGACATACAACATGATGGCGCTTTTATTCATCACAAAGGGGATACTTTGATAAACTGTGGCGAGTTGCACTTCTTTCAAATAGCCCAAGCTGCTTTTATTGGGCTTGCCTGCCTCTATATAATTAATGAGGTTTAGGTGTTGGAATAGGGCGGAGCGGCTTTTGGCATTTCGGTTGAACGCCCCTTTCACCATGTAGGACTTTAATCCTTGGCTTCGGGTGAATATCTTTACAATCAAACTGGTATCCCCATACCGCAGCGATTGCAGGACTATGCCTTGGATTTTGTCGTCCATCAGTTCATGATAAGAATCTTGGTAGCAAACTTGTTGGTGCCTTGTTTGGTACTGACGAAGATAAGATATACGCCAGGTTCTACTTTCTCGCCATTGATATTAGTACAATCCCAAACGGCTTGACCTCCATCTGATATCAGTTGTGTGACGAAAGCGCCATCAACGGTAGTGATTCTGACCAATGAGTTGGCAACCAGACCTTTGATACCAACATATCCGTTGTAACCCATTCGGACGGGATTAGGATAGACTACCACATCACTGATAATGGGTTCTGGGGTGGCATATTCACCGCGATAGGAGATGATGCCGTTGGAGGTGCCGAAAAACACCTCACCGCTCTTGTCGACGGCCATAGTGGTGACGGCATTGTCGAGCAAAGGACTGTTTGTCGTGTTGAAATAATGGATTTCCTTGGGCTTGCCGTCGAACGACATGAGATATACACCCGACTCAAGTCCGAACCAGATTTGGTTGGTGCCTTCCATGGCGGCCATGGATAGTACATTGGAGCCGTCGAAGAGGTAGTCGTATTGGTTGGTGCCATCATTGCGAGGCACACTGACTTGGGTGGCGTCGAAGTTGGAGCCATTGAAAATCTTTTTTGAGTCGTCAAACAAGCAAGGGCCTTTGTCGGTGCCTGCCCAAACATTGCCTTTGTTGTCGACGGCGAGACAAGCGACGGAACCAGTCAGATGCCCGTTGCCAGTGGCGGTGGTGAGGTTGACAGTTTGGTCGTCAGCATTAATGTCTAAAGTGCCGTTGTCGTTGAAAACGATGACTTCGCCATTTCTACGGGTAATCCATTTGTAGTTGTTATGGTCGACGAGGATTGTGCCGATATCGATGCCGCTGAGGCTGCCTCCGAGGTTGAAGGAATGCCAAGTCCCGTTAGGCTCAAGCACCGAGAGGAGATTGCTGGCACCAGTGTTTGCCACCCAAAGGTTGCCTTTGCTGTCGAAGGCCAGGCCACTGATGTTGATAAGTTCTGGGTCGTTAACCCAACACTCAAGAGTACTGTTTTCTGTGTTGTAGACTTCAACTAATTCATTGTCCTTGAACTTTAGAATACCGTTGCCCCATGTACCGACGTAGGTAACCGAAGGGTCGTTGGGGTTGGTGGCCGTACAAACAAAATCGGAATAGTCACTAAAGTCAGTGAGGGTGGTGCTGTTTAGGATGGTCCATAAACCATCAAAGCGGGCCACACCTTCTTTCATGTAGCGTTTGCCCCAGTTAGCAGCATGGCCTCCTGTGGCAATCCAAACTTGGTCGCCGCAGGCTTGTAACTCGAAGACGTTTTTTGAGTAGGGGCCATTGGGTTTCACGTCTTGGTTATTCCATCCGTCGGTTGTCATGATGAGGCCGCGTTTGGTATCGCCAATCCAATAGTTGCCACTATGGTCTATTGCAGCTGAAAGAGGCTCAATAGAACCGCCTGGCGAGAAGATGTTAATCGTCTCGTTCATGTTCAAGTCGTAGCCTTTGATGTTGTAGCGGCTGGTCATGAGGAAACAATTATTGTAGGCTCGGAGTTCCCTTTTTTGGCTGATATCTTGTTTGTTGAAATAGCTCCATTGGCTGCCGTCGTTGACAAAAACCGTGTCGGTTTCGAAGCCACCATCGTAGTTAAGATAGAGCTTGCTGTTGAAAACTTCCATCTCAGTATAAGCCAAATGAGGATGAATCAAACTGGAGTCGAAATGCCATGCGGAGTAATTGGCTAGATTAGGTGCGTCAAGGGAGGCATAATACACCCCGTCATCAGTGCAAGCATAGATACGGCCGTTGAAGAAGGCAATATCGGTAACATTAACAGCGTCTCCTTGGTTACCAATATAATAGGTATCCTTTACTTCTTCTTTTTTAAGGTCAAAGACCACGATGCCAAAACCACAAGCCACGTATGCCAAATCACCATTGAAAGTGACGTGGTTGATGCTTTTGTTGCCCACGATGTTCTTGTCCTTGATGTCGCTCATATTCTTGATGTTGCCGTTGGAATCAATGAGGTCTACATTGGTATTCGTGTAGGCCACAAAGAGTTTGCGCTGGCTCTCATTGTAGCGCATGGTGCTGATGCCGATATCCGACAAGCCGTTGATTTTGTTTAAGATATTGATGGAGTTGTCCTCCGTATCGAAGTAGAACAGCTCAAACTGGGTGGCAGCGTAGATTTTGTTGCCGACAGGCTCCACAGCGATGACTTTTTGGTAAGGCAGATGGGTTCTCCAGTTGCCGATAGATACTCCGTCTTGAGCGAAAAGGTTTGCCGAAACAAGCCAAGAGGCTATAATGAGGGTAAAAAACTTCAGATACTTCATACAATTCAATTTTAGGCGGTAAAAATACGAATTTATAGGAAGATAACGCGGTTTTGGGCGAATTGTTTTATAATTTTGCAAGGAAAATAAGAACAAAATGAAGAAATCGTTACTTTCTATTTTCGCCATCACATTGACATTCAATGTGATGGCAACATTTATTGTTTCTTTTTCTTCAACGACAATGGTATAGAAAACACTCCTGAAGCAGAAACCTACGTTCGTCCCTACGACTATTGGCCCAATCCCGCCGCAAATCAACTTCACTTACGGTATTCCCCTGATGTGCAGCCTGCTCTTATTGAGTTTTATGACCTGCAAGGGCATTGTGTGTATTTGGTGCAGTCGGATTTTGAAAATGTTGATTTGCAAAATCTTACAGCTGGACAATACTTGATGAAAGTGACTATGAGGAATGGGAAGACCTATACAAACAAAGTGGTGAAAGAGTAGAGGTATAACTACTCCAAACCCCCATTTTGAGGCTTCAAAATGGAGGTTTCTGTAGCCCAACTAGGACTCGAACCTAGATTTAAAGTTTAGGAAACTTCCGTTCTATCCCTTGAACTATTAGGCCATTGGATAAATCCGCTGCAAAGGTACTACTTTTTCTGAGATAGGAACAAATGTTTTGAAAAAACGTTTACCATGTGGTGAATTGTTGCAGGCCTCAACAGGTATGTCATCCCCGCGAGGGCAGAAGCAGGCAGCAGAAAGCATGTCATTCCAGCGCTGGGCTGAGCGAGGGCATGGAAATCGAAGATTCGACGTAGTCAATCTATGCTTTCTGATGCCGTCAATCATGGTTGTAACTTTCTTTGTACCGCCTCCCATAGATTGACTACGTCGAATGCAAAGCATTTCCCTCCAACGCACATGTCTCTGCTGGAATGACATGGGAGGCTAGCTATAAGATATGTTGGAGTTTATGCCAATTCCAATACAATAGGACAATGGTCAGAGTGCATCACCTCGGGCAAGATGCCAACGTCGGCGATACGGTTCTCAAGACTGTCGGTCACCATGTGGTAGTCGATGCGCCAACCGAGGTTCTTGGCTCGGGCGCCAGCGCGAAAACTCCACCAACTGTATTGGTTGGGCTCCTTCACCAAATGCCTGAAACTATCGATGTAACCATCACTGAGGAAGTCGGTCATCCATTGCCGCTCCTCGGGCAGAAAGCCCGAAGAGGTGTCGTGTTTCCTCGGGTTGTTGATGTCGATGTCCTCGTGGCAGATGTTGTAGTCACCCGAAAGCACAAGATTGGGACGTTCTTTCCTTAACTCGTTGACATACTTGCGGAAGAAGTCGAGCCACACCATCTTGAAAGCCTGTCTTTCGTCGCCCGTGGTGCCCGAGGGATGGTAAACACTCACTACCGAAAGGTTCCCAAAGTCGGCACGGAGAAAGCGGCCTTCATTGTCGTATAAAGGCTCATTCATGCCGTAGACCACATTGTCAGGCTCTTGCTTTGTGATGAGCCCCACACCACTATAACCTTTCTTTTGCGCAGGGAACCAATAATGATGATAGCCCATCATCTCAAAGTCCATCAAGGGGATTTGGTCGGGGGTGGCTTTCAGCTCTTGGAAGCAGAGCACATCGGGTTGGTAGTCGTTGATCCATTGCAGCAGGCCTTTGTTGATGGCCGCACGGATGCCATTTACGTTGTAGCTGACGATTTTCATTGAGTTGAATTGTTGAATTGTTGATTGTTGAATTGTTGTCCGATGGTGCGAAATTAAGGAAAAAGTCATTTCTTTTTTCTTTGCGCGTTACTTTTTCCTATTTTAGCGGCCGAAAAAACGATAACGACTGTGCTTAGAGACAAGCTCAACGGATGGATTGACCAGTTCAATGCTTGGCGTGCGACCCACATGACGGATCGCCGCTTCATGCTGTTGCTCAGCATCCCTACGGGTTTCCTTGCAGGTGCCGCCGCCGTGATTATCAAGAAGTTGGCTCATGGCATCCGGGAATTGGTGTTCAATTTTCAGGGTCAATATGCACATTTCCTCTTTTTTATATGTCCTGCCATCGGTATCTTGTTGACCATCTTGTTTTGCAAGTACATCCTGAAAAAAGATGTTGGTCACGGCATACCGGGCATCCTTTACGCTATCTCGAAAAACAAGGGCAAGGTGGACCGCAGCAGCACTTGGTCGAGTATCATCACAAGTGCTTTGACTGTTGGCTTCGGTGGTTCGGTGGGTTTGGAAGGTCCCTCAGTTTCGACTGGCGGTAGCATTGGTTCCAACATCGCCCAATTGTTGAAACTAGACTACAAACACACCATCCAACTCATCGGCATGGGTGGCGCTGCAGCTTTGGCGGCCATCTTTCAAGCACCCATAACGGGTATCGTTTTTGCCCTTGAGGTGTTTATGATAGACTTGTCACTCAACGCATTAGTTCCTATTATCTGCTCTTCGTTTGTTGCCATCTTGACCGCCTATTGGTTCCTTGGTCAGACAGTGGAATATCCAGCCGTCATCGTGGAGGGTTTCATTCCATCCAATGCCTTGTATTATGTTCTGTTAGGTCTCTTCGCAGGTCTGGTTTCGGCTTATTTCCTGAAGGTGAGTTTCGGAGTGGAAAAGCGTTTCAAAAAGATTCAATCCCCATGGACGAGGTTTTTTGTTGGTGGTTCGATGTTGGGTATTTTAATATTCTTGTTTCCAGCTCTTTATGGTGAGGGTTACGAGGCCATCAACTCGGCTTTGCGTGGTGACTATAGCCCCGTGTTCAACAATCCTTGGTTTGCCAATTTCAAAGAATATGATTTGGTGGTCATCATTTTGTTTGCGGGCATGATTTTACTGAAGGCTTTTGCAACGGCCTTTACCTTTGGTGCAGGTGGCGTAGGTGGCACCTTTGCTCCAGCATTGTTCATTGGGGCATTCACTGGGCTTTTCTTTGCATTGTTGGTCAATTACCTCGGAATCGGGCACTTAGACCCTGCCAAGTTTGCTCTCGTAGGCATGAGCGGATTGGTGGCAGGCATGCTTCATGCGCCTTTGACAGGTATTTTCCTCATTGCTGAAATCACCAATGGCTACGCGCTCATCGTCCCGTTGATGATTGTGTCGGCCTTGGCCTACGCCATCAACAGGCTGTTTTTCAGCCATTCCATTTATACCAATGCCGTGGCAGAGAAAGGCGTGGAGGTGACGCACAACAAGGACAGGAGTATTCTCAATATGTTGGCTATCAATCAATTGATTGAGACCAATTTCAGCCCTATAGATCCCAATTGTACTTTTGGTGACCTGTTGCCGTTGGTGGCTTCATCAAAACGTAACATCTTCCCGGTGGTCGACAAGGAGGGTTTTTTCTGTGGCCATGTGTTGTTTGATGACGTGCGTGCCATCCTCTTCGATTCAAGTCATTACAACCAATCTATACAGAATTATGCGGTGCTTCCTGACTATGTCATCCATCCAGAGGAGCCTATGGAAGAGATTGTGCATAAGTTCCAAAAATCGGGGAAATACAATATTCCTGTCATTCAAGGAGGGAAGTATTTGGGTTACCTCTCTCGCGCCAATGTGTTTTCGGCTTACCGTGCCATGATGAGCGAGATTTCGGAGGATTGATTTTTTTCACGTAAAGGAAAGTGCTTTTTGGCATGCAGAATTATCAGAAGTTTCTGGGCATTCTTGCGAAAAATGTTCGATTTTGCGCAAAAACCCCATTTTTTTTGCTGTTTCGGTAGTAAAAAAAACTTTCACTATGCCAAATTGGTTATTTTTGCAATTTGATTGAATAAATGTTTAATAAATCGTTTAATAAAATTTCAACAAAATGAAAAAAGTAACGTTTTTACTCGCCACCCTGCTTATTGGTGGCATGATGCTCACGGGCTGCAAGAAAGAAGACCCGAAACCAACACCAACGCCGACACCAACGCCGACAACCGCCAAAGTGACCTACAAGGTTGACAACAAGATGAACACGCTTCCTTTCGTCACTTCCGATTGTTTCAAGTACACCATCACTTATGTTGGTGCTGACGGTAACAATGTCACGGTGAATGATGTCACCTTGCCTTGGACTTCACCTGAACTTACGGTGACGCTGCCTTTCGATGCCAAGATGGAAGGAAAATACACCTATAAAGAGGAAGAGCTTCCCGACCAAGTCGGTTTTGGACAAATTACGTATATCTTTTCTGGCGAAAAATTGATTGCCACTGGAACTGATGATAATATTGTATCCCTTCCGAAGGCTGGTTTTTTGAATTACATTTCGCAAAATTCTGACGCCACAAGTTTCAGCCTCAGTGTAAAAGTTGAATAAGATTATTGTTTTTGTTAACTCTTAATCAACAGACAGATGAAAAAAGTAATGTTTCTCGCTATCGCATTGGTAGCCTTAGTGTGCACCTCGTGTACTAAAACCGATACCAAAGGTTATTATTCCTATTCTCCGATAATGAACATTCATGGACCTGGCAACAACACCACAGAGCTTGACGATGCTCTGCGTCCTAAACTCGGCAAAACGATGCAATTGACAAAGTCAGAGGCTCACGCCGAATGGAACAGTTTCATGTCTTCGGTCTCAAACATCAATGTGACTTTGAATGACTCAAGTTACTATACAGTTAAATTCTGCCGTAGGGAAGAGAAAGACGGTCAGTTTGTCAATGTTGAGACCATCGGTGAACATACATGGGGACATGCACCCGCTAATTAAAGATCTATATCTTTTCCATAACTTTTAATTCAAGAGTTTAAAAAAATGAAAAAAGTAATGTTTTTGCTCGCCACCCTGCTTATCGGTGGCATGATGTTCTCGGGCTGCAAGAAAGATGACCCGAAACCTACGCCAACACCTACGCCGGCAACGAAGACAGTGGTTTACAAGATGGATAACACTTATTTTGACCAAATATCATCATATACGGCTACTGTTTCTCCTTGCTTCCATTATACTTTCAGTTACAAGGATGCCAATGGAACGATGGTTGAAGTGAATAATCCCACTTTGCCATGGACAAAGGAAATCTCAGTGACGACTCCTTTTGAAGCCAAACTGGAAGGAAAAGTGACGTATAATGAGATTGAACTTCCTGAAGAGGGAAAAGTTTATTTTGGTGCGCTGGGCTCTATCACTTTTAATCATACTACAACAACTAATCCAAATTTTAAAGAGTTCCATAACAAGCAGCAATTCCTCGATTTTCTCAGTACCCATCCAGATATGCTGAACTTTAGTTTTACCATGTCGGTTAACTAAGCATCGGTAAGGAGATTCTCTTTTATTTGCCCGACTTTCCCCTGTTTGGAAGGCCGGGCAAATTGTTTTTTGTGGACAAACATCTCATTTTTTCTGAACATTGTTGCAAAAACTGTACTTTTGCGGTCATGGAAACAAAAGAACAAACCCCTATCGAGAAGGCGGAAAGCATGGAAAGCCAGTGCCTTGTGAACCATGTGGACAGCGGCCTGCCGCGTTGGCTCATCGAGGTGGCTTTTGTGTGCTACCTTTTGCAAGCTGTCGTCAACTATGCCCCGCTGATGCACTGGTTAGAGGAAACCCATCTTTCTTGGGTACGAGGCATCATCCAGACCTTTGGGGCCTTGGTGATGTATTTTGGGCTGTTGCGAGGCATGAAGCCTCTTTACCGTCCATTCACGACATGGTGGTGGGTGGTCATTGCGCTGAACCTCGCTGGGTTTGTGACAGAGTTGGCTCCAGCCATCATGTATAGTGTTGGTCTGCCTGTAGCCGTTTCGCTCATGTTGGTTTATCTGCCTTTGGGCTGTGTCATTGCTTTCAGCTACCGTGGTCGGCTCCGTCAGGTGGGCATTTGGATGGCGCTCTACATCTTGATTTCCAGCATTATCCCCGTTGTCTCCTTCCTGCTAGTCGGCCCCAAATCGGGTTTGGCCAACCTACCTATGGAAATTTCCACCATGGCTGTTATCGTCATTTATGCTTGGGTGCAGCGGCGGGTATTAATCTGAAGTTTGTGGTGTTTCTTGATGGGCGGTTTCCATCCCCTGTCGGTATTGCAAAGGCGTGATGCCAAAACGGTGTTTCATTTCCATTTGGAAAGTGCGGCGACTGCCAAATCCGGCTTCCGTTCCAATGGCTTCGATGGTCCAGTTGGGTTTCTCGCGCAGTAGCCTACAGGCCAACAAAACACGTTTCTCGTTGAGATAGTCGCCCAAGCTGGTGTAGTTAGGATGGCTTTTGAACAAAGACCCTAACCGCCGTTGCGTCAGTCCCAGGGCGTTCGCTAAGGATTTCAAAGTGAGATTGGTGTCGGTATATAGGCGCATTTCGTCCATCTTTTTGTCTATCCAAGCCAACAGGTCATCGTCGCTCATGTCGGAAGTCAGTTCGATGTTCTCGCGGTACTCGCGCGTTTGCTCCCTCAGTTGAGCCACTTCACCTCCTGTTTGGTTCTTCAGTTCTTCCTCCAACTCATTAATTCGTTTTTTCAACTCGGTTTTGTCTTTTTCCTGCTGCTTGTTTTGCTCCAATAAGGCATTTTGGTTGTCCACCAACCTTGAATTGGTGGAGAACATCTTTTTGGCATGGATGTTTAGCACGACCATTGTGATAATGAAAGCCAATACGAACGCAATAATAATGGCTAATGTAAGCAGTTGAGGCCCTGTCATTGAAATCTTGTCTTAAAAGTGTGCAAATTTACCATTTATTTTTCGGCAAAATTGCAATGATTGCACAGAAAAAGCTGTTTCGCGCAAAATCATCTTCTTTTCTTGAAAAACTCAGTCAATAACGAGAGACATTCGTCGTGCATGATACCAGTATCGATCTTCGTCTTGGGATGGAGCATGTTGCCGAAGCGTGAGAATCCATTTTTCGGGTCGTCGGCAGCCCAAATGATTTTGCCGATATGGGCATGGCATAGGGCTCCGGCACACATGGGGCAGGGCTCCAAGGTGACATACAGCGTACATTCGTCCAAGTATTTGGCTCCTAATGCGTTGGCAGCGGCAGTGATGGCCAGCATCTCGGCATGGGCGGTCACGTCGTTGAGGGTTTCGGTTTGGTTGTGGGCGCGGGCGATGACCTTGTTGTTGCACACTACCACAGCACCAATGGGGATTTCTTCGGCCTCAAGGGCAGCTTGAGCCTCTTGATAGGCTTGTTTCATGTAGTATTCGTCGGAGAAAACGGTCAATGGCATAGTTTTAGTTTTTGATTTCAAACCCATCCCAATCGGGTCCCAAAGGGAATTTTTGTCTGAAGCGCTCCAGCTTTTCATAGTCCAAGGTGCAGTGCATCACCGCTTCCTTGTAGGCTTCAGCCTTCGAGATGACCTCGCCACGAGAATTGATGACCTGCGACTCTCCGCTATAGTGCAAGTCGTTGGCATCTTCACCGACACGGTTCACACCTATCCAATAGGCTTGGTTCTCAATGGCGCGGGCTACCAGGAGTGTGTTCCACACAATCATTCTGGAGTCGGGGAAATTGGCGAGATAGAAGGCCAAATCGTATTCATATAGTCCGTTTTCGTAGCGGTTGCGGGCCCACACAGGGAAGCGGATGTCATAACACACCATGGGGCGGATGCGCCAGCCTTTCAGCTCCACAACCAGTTGTTTCTCACCGTGTTCCACCAATTTGTCTTCGCCACCCATAGTGAAGGTGTGCCGCTTGAAATAGAGCTCATAACTGCCGTCGGGGCGCATCCAGACGAGACTGTTGTAATAGTGTCCATCCTTTTCCAACGGGAAAGTAGCGCAAATCACTGCGTTTTGGGCTTTGGATTGCGTTTTTAGCCACTGCATCGTCGTGCCGTCTTCTTTTTCGGCATAGTTTTTGGGGTCAACCGGGAAGGCCGTTGTAAAAGTCTCTGGGAAAAGAATCAAGTCGGTTTCGGGTTTGACTTGTTCCAACAACTGGTTGAAATGCTGCAGATTAGCTGATTTGTCTTCCCATTTGAGATCGGACTGAATGTAAGCGATATTGAGGTTTTGCATGATTAAATTGAATACTGATGCAAAGATAGAAAAATCTTATTACTTTTGCCGAAAAATAAGAATCAAAGCAAACGAATAATACTAAACAATGAAAAAACTACTCTATTTACTTATGGGAGTGCTACTGATGCTGGGCGTTAGCTCCTGTAGTGGCTTTGGTAACGAGGATAACTTCGACGCGACGTTGTTGTATGGCCGTTGGCAGGAAGGCTCTGTGTTTGAACGCTATGACAATACTGGGTTGGGGGCCACATGGGATGTGAGTGATGATGTTAGCGAGGCAGAAGCCCAGCTCTTCAAGTGGTCGCTGGATGGTGCGACACTTGTTCATGAGCATATTGGAACCTTTGTTACCGTCCCCAAAGTATATACGGTCTCTTCGCTTACCCCATCAACGCTTGTTTATAGCGACGACTATGGCAAAACCCATTATTATACGAAAGTCGAATAACCCATGAAAAAAGCACTGAAAATCACGGGTATAACTTTGGCATCCCTTGTCGGATTGGTGCTTGTTGTTGCTGGCATTGCAGCAGCGATGATTACTTCCTCGGGTAGACTCACCAAAATGGTCAGAAAATACGCACCGCAGTTTGTGAACTGTGAGATGCAGTTGGGCAAGGCTGATCTTACCTTGTTCAAGACCTTTCCCAATGTAGGCATTGCAATCGAGAATGTCGCGCTCATCAATCCGATGCCGGGCTCACCTTCCGATACCATGGCCAACATCGACAACCTTATTGTTGTTGTGGATGCCAAGAAACTCTTGAAAGAGAAGGAAATCATTCTCAGGCGTTGCATCCTTGAGGACGCTTTTGTCAACCTCTATACGGATTCCATAGGCAACAGCAACCTCAATGTGTTCAACACGAGTGATGATACAACCCATACTTCTTTTGATTATCTGGTTGACATTGAGGAAGTGAAACTGAAGAATTCCACTTTGCTGTATTCTGATGACCGCAATGGGATGATGGCTCAAGTCAAAGGCCTCAATCTTGATTTGAAAGGCAATATGCAAAATCAAGACATCAGCGCAAACCTGACCTTGAAAGCAGATGATTTGAATCTGAAGATGAAAGCTATCAAAATGGCATTGAAATCATTGAATCTGGATTTCGATGGCGATGTCACTGAGATGAATCAGATTTCAGGGGTTTTGAAATTGGGCACTCCGGGCATTTGTCTGGATCTCAAGGAGCCTTATCTGAAAAACGATACGTTGAGCTTGAATCTGCCGCTTCAGTTGAGTTTGAAGGACAAAGCCGCCCATTTGGATCAGGCGCAAATCGGATTAAACAGTTATCTAATTGATTTGGGAGGCGATGCTGGAATGGCTGAGAATGGTGATTACAATCTTGATTTGAACTTGAATACCAATACTTTGCTCATCGAGGATGTGTTGACCTACTTACCAGAACGCATTCAGCAGCGGCTGAGCGATATTAATTATTCCGGCAAGTTGACACTCAATGCGGTCGAGGTGAAAGGCATATACAACGACAGCCTCATGCCCGTGATATCGGCTAAAATCCAAACCGACAATGCCACGGTCAACGTTCCACGTCTGCCTTATCCTTTTACAGCTATCAATCTGGATGGCTTGCTGGATTTGGACCTCAACGAAAGTACGGGTAGTGTAGAAGTCAATAGCTTGAATGCCAAATTCAACCGCAGCGACCTTAATCTAAAAGGCACGATCAAGGACTTGTTGGGTGACATGCGTTTCAAATTCAACGTGAAAGGGGATGTGCCGATAAATGATTTGAAAGGTTTTCTGCCTAAGAACCTCAAGTTGGACGGCCGTACTGACCTCAACCTGGATGCCAATTTCACACTGAAGCAACTGATGAAGACTCTGAAAGACTACAACCTCAACCGTCTTGTTGCCAAAGGAAAGTTGAAAGTCAAGAATTTTGCATTCGATATGGATACCATTCATGCAACGGCACCTATGCTTCATCTGGGACTCACCTTACCTGCCTCGGCAAAGGAAAAGGGTCGTAGGGGAGGCTTTGTATCCCTTGCTTCCGATGTGTTCCAGGCCCGAATGGGTGAAGGCATTCGAGCCGATGTGAAGGATTTTGCCGTTGATGTGAGTGCCGACAATATCAAGAAAGGAATGGAAAAGATGGACCTGAATGCCGACCTGAAGTTCGGCCATTTGGATTTGAAGTATGATAGCATTTCGGCACAAATCAACCGACCCTCCGTTAATTTCGTTACTCAGCCTACCAAACATTCAAAGGGACTGAAGGCACATGTCGTCTTCAACAGCAACGAACTGGATGCCGCCATGGGCAAGAGTTATGCTTTGAACACGAAGTCATTGAAAGTGGATGCGTCAGTGGATCAAAACAAAGACAAGAAAGATTTCCTGAACCAATGGAATCCGTTGGCCGACTTTATGCTTAACAATGCCGTGGTGCAGGTGTCGGGTCTCGATGAAGAAATCCGCATCAACAACATTGATTTCCTCTTTAATTCCGACGAACTCGATTTCAAGAAGAGCACCTTCCGCATCGGGCAGTCCGACATGAGCCTGCAAGGGAGCGTCATTGGTGTCAAGAAGTGGATAGAAGACCACAAGAATTTGATGAAAGGTGAGATGCAACTCACCTCCAATCTTATGGATATCAACGAAATCATGGATTTGACCAGCGGCCTTGGTGCTTCGCCTTCATCCGAGGGCTCAGCAACCGAAACCAATGATTATGGCGAAGACAATCCGTTTATGGTTCCTGAGGGAGTCGATTTCAGCTTCATCCTAAACACGAAGAAGGCTTTGTATGACAACTTTGACCTGAACAACCTCAACGGAACGCTCACGGTGAAGGATGGTACCTTGATTTTGCAGGAAATCGGTTTCACCAACAAGGCTGCCGAGATGCAACTTACGGCCATGTACCAGTCACCACGGAAGAACAACCTCTTCTTGGCCATGGACTTTCACCTGCTCAATGTGCAGATTAACGACTTGTTGCACATGATTCCCTATATCGATACGTTGGTGCCTATGCTGAAGACCTTCGATGGACAGGGCGAGTTCCATCTTGGGGCTGAGACCAATCTCAAGTCGAACTACGAGCCCAAGATTTCCACCTTGCGTGCCGCTGCCGACATTGAGGGCAAGAACCTGACAGTGAATGATAAATTCACCTTTACGAAGATTACCGACATGCTGAATGTCAGCACCAATGGTGAGTACCGTGTCGATAGTCTCGATGTGCAACTCACGGCATTTAAGGATGAGATTGATCTGTGGCCTTCGCAGATTGCCATCGGGAAATACAAGGTAACGGTTGACGGACGTATGACTTTGGACAAGAACGGTGAATACCATCTCTCAGTGACGCAGTCGCCTTTGCCAGTGAGATTGGGATTGAAGATTTCGGGACCATTCAACAAGTTGGAATACAAGCTTGAAGACTGCAAATACCCCAATCTTTACAAACCCAACAAACGTAGCGACCGAGAGCAACTGTATTTCGAACTAAAGAAGAAAATCGCCGACCGCTTGAAGTCGAATGTGAGGTAAATGCTTTCGTTTGCCTGTAGGGCTGTCACATCGTAGCCGCCGCTGTGTCGTTTTTATCGAGCGACTTCCGTAGTACGACAGCCCTACAAGCTCATGTTTATCGAACCACAAATTTCCGTGTTTCGCCTGCAAAGGTGATGAAATACATTCCAGCAGGCAATGATTCAATATTAATTTGTTGTGTTTCGGTGGTGATGTTGCCTTGCAGCAGAGTTTGTCCCATGAGGTTGGTAATTCTGAATTCTGAATTCGGAATGCTGAATGCAGAATGATGAATGGTGAGAATGCCGTTGGTAGGATTAGGATAAACCACAAAGGTCCCTGAGCCTGCCGAAGGGTTGTCCTCTACGCCGTTGTGCAGTTGTTCATACACCTCGTCGCAGTCCCTGTCTCCGTATTTAAAGATCAGTTCGCCCTCCACCCAATAGCAACGCATGCCTTCCACACGATAACCTTTTCCTCGATTCATCAGCCTTTCGGGGAAGAAACTGGTGAGGTGGCCGATGCCACACACGATGTCGCCACTGAAAAGGTCATTGGGGTCGCTCACATGAAGCATCCGATAGGTTCTGCCTTCATATTCGTAATTTTCTACGGCATCCACATGCATGGTGAGGCTTTCAGTTCCAACCTTGATTTCCCATTCGTCGCCAACGTTGGCATTGAGGTTGTAAAGTGTGGTGAATTCTTCCAACTCATTGTTCCACCAATAGACGAAGCCGTTTTCCTCATAGATGTATTCGTGTGATATTTCAGTGACGGTATCGCGGTCGTAGTGTGTGTTGCTGCGCACGATTACCTTAGGTCGCTTGCCTTGCATGACGGTGTCGCCTGTGCATTCCAAGTGTTGGTAGGTGATGCTGCCGTCGTCGTTGAGGATTTCGTAGTACCATTCGGAGCCTTCCATCGTTATGCTGTCTAAGCTTGTTTGTCCCCAGCGGAAAGGATAGTCGGGGATGGTGCAGAAAGCCATTCTGTCTAAATAGATCATTTTGCCTTCGGGAACGAAGATACCATCCCAGTAAATTTCCATCCATCCATAGAAGTAGTGCTCGCCAACAGTTTTTCTGAATCCGAATCTTTTTCTATAACTATCCAAAGGAAATCCATTCGATAGGTCATCGGCTTGGAACCAGTTAATTGTATCAGCATTCAAAATGGTATTTTCGTTTGAGCGACATAGTTGAAAACCATTCGACATGGCAATGTTAATAAGAACGGCGCCATGTTGTGTATATCCAGATAGGGTCATATCGACTGTGCCGTCAAGGTCAATGTCGAACATAAAGTCTGATTCATGGCTGGAAGTGATGAACTTACAAGTGTCTGGTTCATAGTCGGTATAAAGGATAGGCTCTTCTTCGATAAAGTTGGTGAAATAGTTCCAACCCTCGGCGTTTTGATAAGCTTCTGTGCAGCCAAAAGGAATATGAATCGGAATATTATTATCGCACTGTTGAAAAGCAAGTGTATTAAGCGTGGGTGGTGTCGTGTTTGGAGAATGGATTTCATCGAAGGCAGTGTACGCAAATGCCTCACGGCCAATTTCGATGAGTGAGGTAGGTAGTTTTAATGCACCTGTTAGATGAATACTATTCCAGATGTTATTAAATGCATTGTCTTCAATAGTTGTGACAGAATTTCCTAAAACAAGTTCGGAATAATTAGTGAAATAAAAAGCTCCCTCACCGATATGGTTCACTGAGTTTGGGATGATTAAGGTACCATTACAGCCAACATGTTGGAAAGCTCTTTTATTAATTGTGGAAAGTGATGAAGAAAGTGATAAATTACCTGTCAAATGACTACAATCAGAAAAGGCATAATTCCCGATCTCCGTTACGGAACTGGGAATGCTTAGCGAACCTGAAATATGACAATAACTAAATGCCTTCACACCGATGTATCTCAATGAATCCGAAAACGTGATTGTTCCTGAAAACTGGCTTTCATAGAAAGCATAGTCATTGATAGCTGTTACAGAATTGGGGATAACCAAATCACCGCCGTCACCAGCTCCCTGAAAAGCCGAATGGCCAATGGTTTCAATCTCGTCTGGAATGGTGGTTGTTTTACATCCCACCACTAAAGTTTTATCTTCTCTTCTGATAATGGCATTGTTTTCTGAATAGAATATCGGATTCTCGTCATCAACAGAAATGGACTCCAAAGAACTACAGTAAACAAACGGAGTACCGTATCCATAATCTAAGGAAACTATTACTTCTAGGCTTTTGGGTAGTGTAATGGATGTAAAGTTACAATGACGAAAAGCCCTGGATCCAATGGATACGATACCTTCGGGTATGGTTAGGTTTCCCGTCAAACCACAACAATAATTGAAAGCATTGTCATCGATTGCGGTTATGAAGTATTGTATATCGTTGTAAGTCACAGTTAATGGCAGAGTAATTTCTCCTTGTGGCTCAGGATGACCATCATAATAATTATCGCCCGTAAACCAAGAGTTTTCTTCCGAAAACGGGTAGGTTAGCATTACTGTTTTTTCTTCCTCGTTTGAGATACGGTAGTACAAGGTTTGTCCTGTCTCACAAACAGCAGAGAAATCATAATGGAGGATTTGAGCAAATCCACCCAAGGCCAAAGCCATTAGAACTGTAATTGTAAGTAACTTTTTCATGGTATTTTAGGTTTTTATTATTTGATTCAAAGATTTAAGATTCATAGAATCAATATTTCAATTGAACAACTGAATAACTGAACAACAGACAACTATATCGAATTGATAATTTCTTCAAAACTCCGCTCGTCCTCCAAGCCGTTCATCTTCTCCTGCTTGATGCGCGACTTGCGGCGGGCATAGGAGTTGGTTTGCAGGTTCATCAGGATGGAGATGACTTGGTTGCTGAAGCCTTGCTTGGTGAGGCAGCAGATTTGCAGGTCGCTCTTGGTGAGGGTGGGGTATTTGTCCATTAGCCGTTTGGTGAAGTCGCTGTAGACCTTGTCGATGAGCGTCACGAAGTCGTCCCATTCATTTTCCTTCAAGTCGAAGTCAAGGGTCGAGGCGGTGATTTGCTCGGTGAGGGCGAGGGCGGTCACATACACCTTGTTTTTCTTCAATTCTAACTCCAGCTGGTTCTTCATCTCTTCGGCTTTCAACTTGGCACTCAGTGTTTTCTGTCGCAAGAGTAGCAAAGTGATAGCCAAAACGACCAACAAGAGACCGAGGATGAGATAAAGGTAGAGGCTCTTCAGCTTTTGTTCCGATTGCAGTTGGCTTTTCTGCATCTGGAGGTCGTATTCCGCTTTGATGCGCTGCACCTGCTCGCTGCGGTGGGTTTGGTTGGCCTGCATCATGTTCTCGTTGAACAGTTCGTGACATTCCAAAGCCTTTTGGTAGTCCTCCTCAATCTGATGGATGAAATAGAGGCTTTGGTAGGCCGACATGCGCACGCCAGCCATCTCGTTATGGGTGGCTTCAGTGAGGTGGACGATGGCGAGGCTGTCCTGTTCCAGATAATAGTAAGCCAGACCCAAGGTCAGTTGGCTGTCGCCTTCGGCACCGGCAGCGCGTGCTCGGGTGATGCGCTCAATCACCTGGCCGAAGTCTTCCTTCACCAAATACACGTCGCGGCTCGATTCCAATAGAACTTCGTTTTCCATGGTCTTGTCGTTCAAGGCCTTGGCGATGGCAAGGGCTTCGTTGTAATGCTGTTCTGCCGCATCGGTATCACCTAACGAGGCCGTTGCGCGACCGCAGTTGCGCAGGGCGTTCATCAATAAGGTGGAGTCGTTGAGTTCGCGGGCCAGCGTGGCGGCGTCGGTGTGCAGCGGCAGGGCTTCGGCAAACAGTTCGTGCTTCCAATAGGTGAAGCCGAGGTTGTCCTCGATTTGTGCTTTCAGGCGTTTCACCTCGGGGTGGTCTTGGTCGCAGCGGTTGATGTCGATCAGCGCCTGGCTGAACGACTCGGCCGCCTCCTCCGACTGTCTGGCAGCACGCTGTTCGAGGCCTTGCTGATAGTGCGTCTCCGCTTCTTTGAGCCAGCGCGCCTCATGCCGACAGGCCGAAAGGCTCGCCAGCACAAGCACGGTCATTAATATACATCGGGTTTTCATTGCTTTACGAATTTCACAGTTTGTCCGCCCACGCTGATGAAATACATACCCATGGGCAAATTTGCAATGTCAATCTGCTGGATTTCGGCGGTGATGTGGCCTTGCAGCAGGGTTTGGCCTATGAGGTTGGTGATATTGTATTCGGTTGTCGTCGGTTGAGACGCAAGATTTTGCGTCTCTACAAACAGGATATTGTTGGTGGGATTGGGATACACCACGAAAGCGGTTTTCGAAGGATGTTCTTCAATGTCTTGCAGTTCGCTATGGATGGCATCGCAGTCCTCTTCACCGTTGTGATAGAGCAAGGCACCTTCCACCCAGTAGCATCGGAGTCCATCCACGCGGAAGCCTTTGCCTTGGTTCATCAGTTTTTCAGGGAAGAAACTGGTCATGTGGCCAAATCCGACGATAATGTCACCGTTGAAGATGTCATTTGCATCGCTGATTTGCAGCATTTTAAATGTTCCCCCTTGATATTCGAAGACATCCACATGGTCCACGTGTACGATGATGCTCTCCGTGCCCACCTTGATTTCCCATTCGTCGCCTGTATCAGCGTTATTGTCATAGAGCGTGGTGAATTCCTGCAATGTATTGTTCCACCAATAAACTATGCCGTTTTCCTCAAGGATATATTCATGGGTCACTTCGTTAATGGTATCGCGGTCATAATGTGTATTGCTGCGCACGATGACTTTGGGACGCTTGCCTTGCAAGACGGTGTCACCTGTGCATTCCAAGTGTTGATAGGTGATGCTGCCGTCGTCCCACTTGAGTTCGTAATACCATTCCGAAAGCATCGGGAACTCGATCTCTTTAGTTACATAATGTATATCGATTTCGAATTGGTTGATGTTAAGGTTTTTGTAGTTTGAAATAGCTTTTTGCCATTCGTTCAAATCTGATTCATAAAACAGGGTTTGGCTAGAGAATTCGTCCCATATCCATTCGCCAGTAGTGTTTGTCTTGCGGAACGAGATAGTGAGTTTTTGTTCATCGTCATTAAAGTCATAAACAATTTTATTGGTGATGTTCCAATCTTCATTTTCGTCTGACCACAGCCACTTCTGAAATTCGATAACACGGTCCTTGTCATCATAAACATATTGGATAATGCTTGAGTTTACCCAGTCTCCATCAATTAGAGTTTGGGTGATGATGTTGTTTGTCTTGTTGTTGGGCGTGTATGAATAAGTTTTGAGTGAAGTGGCAATGATTTCGCCTGTTCCATTATATTTCTCGATTTGGGATGTCAAAATCTGAAGTCTTTCATCATAACAATTTGTTGTCCGAGAACTCAGCAATAAGGTTTGATAGCCACTGTAATAGTATTCAATTTGGGTCCTATAGTTGTTTTCATATTCATAAATGGTTTGCTCATGAAATTCATAATCCGGATCAGTGACATCGTGGTTGATTTTTGTCAGTTTATGGTTATTGTCGTAGAGATAATCATAATAAGCGATGCCGTACTGTGAGTGGGTGTGTTCCGAGTGCATGATTTGGTCGAAGTTATTGTATTGGTAGGTGTGGTTTTCTGTAATAATGGGATGACCTAGATAGCTAGTATGAACGGACGAAACCATAGAAGGGTAATCGACAAAATAGTAAGTGTTTGAAAGCATTGTCGGAAAATCGAATCTGGTCAATACGCCGTTTTGGTTATAGATGAAATCGGAGGGGTATTCATTTGTGACTTGGCCGGAGGAGTTTATCTTTCGCCCAATGACATGTTCTGGAAATGCAATGAAATCGTAGACAGATGCTTTTGCACATAGGGTCATGGTGAGAAGCACTATTAAAGTGATCATTTTTTTCATGGTATTATGTTTTTAATGGTTTATTTTACAACAAATTTCACAGTTTGTCCGCCCGCGCTGATGAAATACATACCCATGGGCAAATTTGCAATGTCAATCTGCTGGATTTCGCCGGTGATGTGGCCTTGCAGCAGGGTTTGCCCCATGAGGTTGGTGATACGGTAGGTCTGGTCTGGTAGAGACGTTGCGCGCAACGTCCGTACAAACAAAACGCCATTGGCTGGATTGGGATAGACCGTGAAAGTCCCTGAGCCTGTCGAAGGGCCGATCTCTTCCATTCCATGAAGTTCGCCATAAATTGCATCGCAGTCTTCCTCGCCGATTTTAAATATCAAGTTGCCGTCAACCCAATAGCAACGTATGCCTTCCACGCTGTAGTTTTTGTCTCTGTTCATCAGCCGTTCGGGGAAGAAACTGGTAAGGTGGCCGATGCCGCACACGATGTCGCCGCTGAAGAGGTCTTCGGGGTCGCTCACTGTCAGCATCCGATAGGTGTAGCCTTCGTATTCGTAATTCTCTACGGCATCCACGTGCATGGTTAGGCTTTCCAAGCCGACTTTGATTTCCCATTCGTCGCCCACATCGGCATTGAGGTCATATAGAATGGTGAATTCTTCCAAATTCTTATTCCACCAATAGACGATGCCATCCTCTTCATAAATGTATTCGTGCGTCACTTCGATTTCTTCGCGGTCGTAATGCGTGTTGCTGCGCACGATTACCTTAGGTCGCTTGCCTTGCATGACGGTGTCGCCTGTGCATTCCAAGTGTTGGTAGGTGATGTCGCCGTTGTCCCACTCGATTTCGTAGTACCATTCTGAATTATTCGGGTGTGGTGAGGGTGGGACCGGGGGAATGAAACCGCTGATATCGAAGGTGAAGCCTTGGTAAAAGTTGTTGTCACCATCTAGGTCGTCGTTTTGGATGAAGGTACCCGTTTCATTATCAGTCTGGACAGCAACTACGAGGGTTGATCCAATCACAGCGGCTTGTGGATAAACGAACTCGTTGAGTGTCCACATGAAATTGTCGGTAAGTTGGGTTTGAGGAGTCCACGTGAGACCACCATTAAGGGAATAGCTGGCGAAGAGTTTAAAGTAAAAAATGCCATTATATTCCATATTATTTGGATCCAAGGCAATCCAAACAGCTATTAGGTCATCGTCGGTATTTGGCACCTTGCAGAGGACAGGCATGGCCACTGGACCACAGTAATAATTGCCGTGAACACCTAAATAGTATGTATTTCCTTCTTCAATGTAGCCAAATAATTCAGTCCATATCTCTTGCAAAGGGTTGTACCAGTTATAGTAGTTGTTAAAGGTGTTGTACCAGCTATTATAGAGTTCGAGTATGTAATCAGTGTTCATGACAAAGGGCTGGCCAGGAGTGGGGGGTGGGGTCTCACCATGGTAAGGCAGGCTTTCGCTCCAAAATGCAACACCGCCAATGCTTGGATCGTAATTTCTTGAACCAGGTTCACCAGTGATGCAATTAAACTCGTAGGCAAGACAGAGCTCATCGTTGGCTCCCCAGACACAGGAGGTCCAACGCGGATACATGAACCAAGTGTCGAAAGTAGTGTTGATGCCAGGATGATGGTAGAATACCTTTCTTTCCCATGTTTCACCATCGTCATAGCTGTAGATAACCATACCGTCGCTCCAAGGGTTGTTGACAACTAAAGCGAGGCAGTTGTCATCAGTAGTTTCCATCCAATAGCAGATGTGGTTGCCCCAAGCAAAACCATATTCAGGACCCATATAGGGAAGAACGATGTTTTCTTTGTCCCAAGTTTCGCCACCGTCCATCGAACGGAAGTAAATGATGGGCATGTTGACGCCTTCGGCACCAGGGACACCAAAATCACTATTGGCAGTGGCAACCACGTGGATGATGTCCCGGTTGGCTCCCGAGGTCATCACATTGGGGCAGCGAGGATCGTATGAGGGGTTGAGGTAGCTGACAGGGGGCACGCTGTTAGGGGTTATGTTGTCTTTGTCCTCCACAATGTACAAGCCACACATGTAATCAGTTTGGGCAGCAACAACAATGCTGTTTTCCTGATAACGAGCAATGGAGCCGAAGCAGGTTTTTTCGGTTTCGATACGTCCATCTGACGGAATCCATTCGTCATTGATGGCATTGTAAGAGCCAATGCCAGTTCCACAGTCGCTGAAGCTATCGTCCAATGCATAGTTGTAAGCGAAGTTCACTGTGCCGTCAGGCCAAACGATGGTGCGGTTGATGTTGCTCCAGTTGGTCTGCCAATCGTAGACCGTGTAGTCGAGTTCGCCGTCGGTGCGGGTCTTGTTGAGTTCGCTTTGCTTGTTCTTTAAGCTTTCCATGCCTTTGGTGACTTGCCTGGTAGCGACTTTATTCTTAGCGTCGTTCTTCGACACCTTTCTCACTTGTGAGTGGCCCATTGTGGCTACCAACAAGATTAATGCTAATGTAAATAACTTTTTCATGATGGTATGTTTTTAATGGTTATTGTTTCGTTTTTGAGGTTTGCAATGCAAATGTATAGCATTTCTCCAAACGAAAAACAACTTGTCAAGCCCTTTCAGGGCTTTGTCTATCAATCCGCAAAGATAATAAAAAATAAACGATTGGATTTCAATTTGTTGTAAAATCGAAATTCAACCGTTGTCTATGGGGTTGTCTATGTTGTTAAGGGATTGCTTCGCAAGAAACATATTAAAATCAAAGCAAAAAATCTCCCAAAAACTGAATTTTGAGAGATTTTGAAAATGATTTTTCTCGGATTTGGCTACGCCGAAGGCAGAGCCTTTCTTGCCAGAGGCAATCCTAATACTACCAGTCCGAATCCCAGTCGGTACTACCGCTGTCCCACGAGTCATTGCCACTATCCCAGTTGCTGTCGCTGTCCCAGCCGGAATCGTCGCTATGGCTCCCTGAATCGTACCAGCAAGACTCTTCAAACGATTTACCAGTATGGTGGTAGGTTTGGTAGTCCTTTGCATTTTTGTCCGTGATGTCGGGGTCGTCATAGGATTTGAACCAATCGTCTTGCCCTTTGTCGTAGTAATACCATGACGAGCCCTGATGGTAGTATTGTGTACCGTTGTAGTTGTAGTAGCCGTTAGGAGGTGTGTTGTCAAAAACGGCCATCAAGATGCCCATGACAAAAAAGATAATGACGGCAATCAGGCAGCCTTTTCTCCTCTTTTTCTTATTGTCCAATAAAGGCTGCTGCGTGCTGCTTGCAGGACGGTTGCCTTTCTGGTCCGCGATTTCCGCCTTCAGGCGCTGGTACAATTCGTTGACGGCATACTTCTCGTCGGCACCTTGATAGCGGATGGCACGTTCTCCAGTCGACTTGTTCTTGTAGACCACAAAGTCACCGTTGCCATCCCTATAGATGCCGAAAGCTTTGGGCTCGGTGATGTTCTTGCCGATGAAGAACCTGGTGATTTCTTCTGGCGGTAGATGGTGCGCCACATACCATTTCTGCAGCTCTTCGATGGTCTTGGGCTGCTCAGCGGACGTACGATTAGCACCCGAGAGCGGAGCGCCGCAATTCGGGCAGCGCTCCTTTGTCTCGTCAATCATCGCCCCGCAGAAATCACATTTGACTTGCATAGGTTTTATTTCTTCGGCTTCAATTCATCGAAAATCATCGTACGCAGATTCTCAATCGGGACGCGTACTTGGGCCATCGTGTCGCGGTCGCGGACAGTGACGGTGTTATCGACCAAGGTGTCGTTATCCACCGTGACGCACATCGGTGTACCGATGGCATCCTGTCTTCTGTAGCGCTTGCCGATGGAGTCTTTCTCTTCGTACTGGCACATGAAGTCGGCCTTCAGCGAGTCGATAATCTCGCGGGCTTTTTCTGGCAGACCGTCTTTCTTGACCAACGGCAGCACGGCAACTTTGTAAGGTGCCAGGATGGCCGGCAGCTTCAGCACCACACGCTCCGAGCCGTCTTCCAACTTCTCTTCAGTGAAGGCGTTGCTGAACATGGCGAGGAACATGCGGTCGAGGCCGATGGAGGTCTCGATGACGTAAGGTGTGTAGCTCTCGTTGGTGTCGGGGTCGAAGTACTGGAGTTTCTTGCCCGAGTATTTGGCGTGGGCCGAGAGGTCGAAGTCGGTACGGCTGTGGATGCCTTCCAGCTCCTTGAAGCCGAAGGGGAAGTCGAACTCGATGTCGGTGGCGGCGTTGGCGTAGTGAGCCAGCTTCTCGTGGTCGTGGAAGCGGTATTTCTCGGCGGGCAGGCCCAAGGAGAGGTGCCAAGCGAGGCGTTCCTGCTTCCAATGTTGGAACCATTCGAGTTCCGTGCCGGGGCGGACGAAGAACTGCATCTCCATCTGCTCGAATTCGCGCATACGGAAGATGAACTGACGGGCCACAATCTCATTACGGAAGGCCTTGCCGGTCTGCGCGATGCCAAACGGGATCTTCATACGGCCAGTCTTCTGCACGTTGAGGTAGTTGACGAAGATGCCTTGTGCCGTCTCGGGACGCAGATAAATCGTGTCGGAGCCGTCGGCTACGCTACCCATCTTGGTGGCGAACATCAGGTTGAACTGACGCACGTCGGTCCAGTTACGGGTACCGCTGATGGGGCAGACAATCTCCAGGTCGAGGATAAGCTGCTTGATGGCATCGAGGTCGTTACGCTCCATGGCGCCATACAGGCGGTGGCTGATTTCCTCGATCTTGGCTTTGTGTTCAAGGACGCGTGGGTTGGTGGTCACAAACTGTTCCTCGTTGAAGGCGTCGCCAAAGCGCTTGCGGGCTTTCTCCACCTCTTTATTAATCTTCTCCTCGATTTTGGCCATGTAGTCCTCGACGAGCACATCGGCGCGATAGCGTTTCTTCGAGTCGCGGTTGTCGATGAGCGGGTCGTTGAAGGCATCCAAGTGCCCCGAGGCCTTCCAGGTGGTGGGGTGCATGAAGATGGCCGCGTCGATGCCGACGATGTTCTCATGCATCTGCACCATGGCCTTCCACCAATATTCACGGATGTTCTTCTTCAGCTCTACGCCGTTCTGACCGTAGTCGTAAACGGCTGAAAGTCCGTCATAAATTTCGCTCGACTGGAAGATGAATCCATATTCCTTGGCGTGAGCGGTTATTTTCTTGAAAAAGTCTTCTTGGTTCATTATTGTTAATTATTTAAAATTCAAAGATTTAAAATTCAAAATTCAAGTTTTGTTGCTATTGGCTTGTTTGGCTGTTAGCAGTTAGCTATTAGCTTTTAGCAGCGTCACTGCAAGCTAATGGCTAGCAGCTAATAGCTAACAGCTTATATAATCAGCATCGCGTCACCATAAGTGAAGAAACGATACTTCTCTGCAATAGCTTCCTTGTAGGCTTTCATGAGCAGGTCGTAGCCGGCAAACGCTGCCACTTCCATCATCATAGGCGATTTGGGCAGGTGGAAGTTGGTAATCATACAATTGGCCACTGAGAAGGTGTAGGGCGGGAAGATGAACTTGTTCGTCCAGCCTTTGTAGGGCTTGATTTTGCCACCGATGGTCATGGCTGTCTCAAGGGCCTTCAATGAGGTGGTGCCCACGGCAAACACATTGTTGTGGCGTGCGTTGGCCTCGTTGACCAGAGTGCAGCATTCCTCGTCGATGTACATCTCTTCCGAATCGGGTTTGTGCTTGGTGAGGTCTTCCACTTCGATGTCACGGAAGTTGCCCATGCCAGGATGCAGGGTTAGCTCGGCGAAGGAGGCACCAACGATTTCCAAACGTTTCATCAAAATCTTGCTGAAGTGCATGCCAGCGGTAGGGGCAGAGACGGCGCCCTCTACTTTGGCATAAATGGTCTGGAAGTCTTCTGCGTCTTCGGGGCGTTCGTCGCGATTGAGTTCCTTCGGGATGGGGGTATGTCCGAGTCCGGAAAGGGTTTTCTTGAACTCGTCGTAGGTGCCGTCGTAGAGGAAACGCAACGTGCGGCCGCGCGAGGTGGTGTTGTCGATGACCTCGGCCACCAGTTCGTCGCCTTCGCCGAAATAGAGTTTATTGCCGATGCGGATTTTACGGGCCGGGTCGACGAGCACATCCCAAAGGCGGCTCTCGTGGTCCAGCTCACGGAGCAGCAACACTTCAATCTTAGCACCAGTTTTCTCCTTCTCGCCGTAGAGTTTGGCGGGAAACACCTTGGTGTTGTTGATGACAAACACATCGCCGTCTTTAACATAATCCACCAGGTCCTTGAAAATGCGGTGTTCGATTTTTCCAGTCTTGCGGTCAACGACCATCAAGCGGGCTTCATCGCGGTTTTGTGATGGCTGTAGTGCAATCAGCTCGCTCGGCAGGTTAAATTTAAATTGTGAGAGTTTCATTGTATGTAAGGTTTGCTATTTTTTGCTCTAAAGAAGCGTGCAAATATAATGCAGGACAAAAGTTTTGTCAAGTTTTTTTTCTTAAAGGTTTGGTTTTTAATTATTTATTTAGCGTAATTCTAAAAGTGGTTCCTTCGCCTACCACTGATGATTTTACGAAAATTTTGCCCTTGTGGTAGTCCTCGATGATGCGCTTGGCAAGTGAGAGCCCCAAGCCCCAGCCACGTTTCTTACTGGTGAAGCCTGGATTAAACACCTGCTTGATTTGTGACTTCGGGATGCCTTTGCCCGTGTCGTTCAGGTCTATGTGAATGTGGTCGCCATCGTCAATAAGGTCGAGGGTGATTTTGCCGTGGTCGCCCATGGCATCAACAGCGTTTTTGGTCAGGTTTTCGAGTACCCAACGGAATAGGGAGGGAATCAACGGCATGATTAATTCACCTTCGGGCAAATTAATCTCAAATTCGAACTTTTTGGAAAACCGCTTTTGTAGGTAGTCCATCGTGTCGCGGATGAGGTAGTTGATGTCGGTTGGCTCAGGTACGGGAACGGAGCCGATTTTCGAGAAGCGGTCGGTGACGATTTGCAGGCGTTCGATATCTTTCTCCATCTCATGTGTGCCCACAAAAGGTTCCTCTTGCATCTTCAGCAGTTCAATCCAACCCATCAGTGAGGAGAGCGGTGTGCCCAATTGGTGTGCGGTTTCCTTAGCCATACCTGCCCATACCTGATTCTGTTCCGAACGACGGGCGTAGCTAAAGAGCAGATAGGCAATCAATAAGAATAAAGCAAATACAACAAATTGAATGACAGGATAGTAGCGCATTTGCTGGACCAAGTCTGTTGTGCGATAGAAGATGGTGGCTTTGCCTTTGTTCATGAATTCGATTTGGAGGGGATCGTTCTCGTCGCGCATGATTTCCAACTGTTGCTTGACATAGTTGGTGTCCTGCATGAGTAAAGAGTCGAGGTTGCCGAAATTGAGAATTTGGGTTTGGTCTTCGTTTGTGACAATGACGGGAACGCCCATCGAGTTAAGCGTGATTTCCTCCATGAAGTGGTCGCTCATGTCTTCCAGAACGGCCTTCAAGTCAGTATAGATTCTTGACTCGTTGTAATAGAGATATTGCACGATGCCATAGCCTGGGTCGATTTTGATAGGCGGAAATTTCGAGTAGGCACGTTTCATCTCAGCATCAAAGACCGTTTTTCCTTCTTGGTCGGGAGGAAGGTTGTTGCACGATAAGATGTTGCCTTTTCCATCGGTGAGTACCAAGGGGATACTGATGTTGTTTTGTAAGATTTCGAGATAGATGGCCGTGTTTTCGTTGGATGAGATGTCCATGATACGGCGATAGGCGTTAGCCAAAAGGTCGACACGAAGCTGTTCCTGTTCGTTCACCTTATTAAAAAACTCTTCCGTCGACTTCATCATCACTGCGTGCTGCTCCATGGCCGCGGCCCACATCTTCACTTGCTTGACTTCCTGCTGTGCAATGGATTTCACCAAGTGGTTGGTATACCACAAAGAGACGCCAATGATGAGCAAGGCGATGACTGCCAAAGCCCATTTCCAACGTTTTTTGTTTGTATAGAGATTCGTTTTCACAATGATAAAAACGATAAAGTTACCGAATTATTATAGTTCGTATAGTTCGAGCGAATTGCAAGTCCGGCCGAACGGAACTGGGATATGTAATCCCCGTAAAGTTACATTTTCTTTCTCATCCTACCTACAGGAATCCCGAGTTGTTCCCTGTATTTCGCCACCGTTCGGCGTGCAATGGGATAGCCTTTTTCTTTCAGGACCACCATCAGTTGTTCGTCGGTCATCGGGTTGGCCTTGTCTTCATTCTCCACAGCGTCTTTCAGGATTTTCTTGATTTCGCGGGTCGAGACCTCTTCGCCTTCGTCGTTGGTGATGCCTTCGCTGAAGAAAAACTTGAGCAGGAAAGTACCATAAGGTGTCTGCACATATTTGCTGTTGGCCACGCGTGACACGGTGGAAATGTCCAAGCCAATCTTGTCGGCTACATCCTTCAGAATCATGGGTTTGAGTTTGGTCTCGTCGCCGGTGAGGAAATATTCTTCTTGGATGTCAACGATGGCTTTCATGGTGATATACAAGGTGTTCTGCCTTTGATTGATGGCATCGATGAACCATTTGGCCGCATCGATTTTCTGTTTTACAAACTGCACAGCTTCCTGCTTGCTCCTGTTGTCTTTGCTGTTCGAGAATTCCTCCAGCATCTTGATGTACGACTTGCTGATGTGCAATTCAGGTGTGTTTCTGCCGTCCAAAGAGAGTTCAACTTTCCCGTCTCTGATATACACAAAGAAGTCGGGCGTGATGTAATGGATGTTTTTTGAACCAGAGCTGGAAGCGTCGGCGGGCTTCGGGTTGAGTTTTAGGATTTCGTCCAAAGCGGCTTTCAGCTCACGGTTGCTGACTTCCAACTTCTTTGCAATCTTGTCGTAATGTTTCTTGGTGAACTCCTCGAAATAGTCTTTGACGATGGTGATGGATAGGCTGTAGTCGTTATATGGATTTTCTTCTTGGAGTCTTTTCAGTTGTATCAACAGGCATTCTTGTAGGTCGCGGGCGGCGATGCCGGGCGGGTCGAGCTCCTGCACAATTTTCAGTACTTCATTAACCTCATCTTCAGAAGCCGAGAGGTTCATGGTGAACAGCAGGTCGTCAGCGATGTTAGGTACAGGACGGTTGAGGTAGCCGTTGTCGTCAAGGTTGCCTATGATGTATTCCCCGATTTCAAGTTGCTTGTCTGTCAGGTCGCGGTAGGCAAGTTGTTGGTTCAGATAGTCTTGGAAAGTCTCTTCGTTGACGATGGGAGCTTCATACGGATCATCATCGCTGCTGTAGTTGTTGGCTTGCAACTTATAGGAGTAGTCGTCGCGGTCTTCTTCAGGAAGGTAGTCATTGATGTCAAACTCATCGTCTTTGCTGAAGTTAATCTCGTCGTCGTTGTAGTCGTCGTTTTCGCCTTCGTCGCTGTTGTCGTCGTTGATTGGCTCGTTGTCCTCATAATCGTTCTCATGGGAGTCTTCCAAGGCGGGGTTGATCTCCATCTCCTCCTTGATGCGTTGCTCGAGTTCAATTAATGGCAGTTGCAACAGCTTCATTAGCTGGATCTGCTGCGGCGAAAGCTTCAATTCCTGCCGCTGGGTTTGAGTCAATCGTTGGTTGTTCATCATCTGTTGAATTATGAATGTAGAATGTAGAATGCAGAATCGTTTGTCACTATTATAATTCTGCATTCTGCATTCTTCATTCTGCATTAATATAGGCAGTTCTTCGGTGTTCTCGGGAACGGGATGACGTCGCGGATGTTGGTCATGCCGGTGATGAAGAGCAGCAGACGCTCGAAACCGAGGCCGTAGCCCGAATGCGGCACCGAGCCGAAGCGACGGCTGTCGAGGTACCAGTTCATGGATTCCTCAGGGATGCCGACCTCGTGCATGCGGTCGAGGATCTTATTAATATCGGTCTCACGCTCTGAACCTCCGATGATTTCACCGATGCCGGGGAAGAGCACGTCCATGGCGCGGACGGTCTTGCCGTCTTCGTTCTGCTTCATGTAGAAGGCTTTGATTTCCTTCGGGTAGTCTGTCAGGATGACAGGTTTCTTGAAGTGCTTTTCGACGAGGTAACGCTCGTGCTCCGACTGCAGGTCGATGCCCCAACCCGTGACGGGATACTGGAACTTGCCCTTCTTGTTGTAGTTGGAGTTGCGCAGGATGTCGATGGCCTCTGTATAAGTTAGACGGACAAACTCATGCTCCAGCACAAAGTGCAACTTGCTGATGAGCTCCATCGACTTGTCTTCCTCTTTCTTGCCCTTCTCTTCGTCTTGCAGGCGCTTGCTGAGGAACTGGAGGTCGTCCATGTTGTTGTCCAAAGCGTATTGGATCAAGTATTTCAGCATCTCCTCGGCGAGGTCCATGTTGTCGTTGATGTCGTAGAAAGCCATCTCAGGTTCGATCATCCAGAACTCGGCCAGGTGACGTGTGGTGTTGGAGTTCTCGGCGCGGAAGGTCGGACCAAAGGTGTAAATCTTGCCCAATGCTGTGGCTGCCAACTCGCCTTCGAGCTGACCCGAAACGGTGAGGTTGGTCGACTTGCCGAAGAAATCTTGCTTGTAGTCAACATTGCCTTGTTCATCGCGGGGCGGGTTGTTGAGGTCCAAGGTGGTCACCTGGAACATCTCGCCAGCGCCTTCGCAGTCTGATGCCGTGATGAGTGGCGTGTGAATGTTGTAGAAGCCTCGCTCGGTGAAGAACTTATGGATGGCAAACACCATGGCGTGACGCAGACGCATGACGGCACCGAAAGTGTTGGTGCGGAAACGCAAGTGGGCGATGTCGCGCAGGAACTCCAAGGAATGTTTCTTGGGTTGCAACGGATATTCGTCGGGGTTGGCGGGACCGAACAAGCCGATCTCCTTCACGGAAAGCTCCACAGCTTGGCCGCTGCCCATTGAGGCGACAAGGACACCCTTGGCCCAAAGTGAGGCACCGGCATGCATTAAGGCCAGTTTTTCTTCGGGGATGACGTTCAGGTCGACGACCAACTGAAGGTTGTTGATGGTGGAGCCGTCGTTGAGGGCGATGAAGGCCACGTTCTTGCTGCCGCGCTTGTTGCGCACCCAGCCCATTACAGTAATCTCATTGTCAGAGGCTTGCATCTGCAAGGCTTGCTTGATTTCTACTCTTTTCACGGTATGTTGATTTTATTTGTTGCGTTATATAAATAATGTGCAAAGTTACAAAAAAATGCAATGCAGGTTTGAAAATGTTGTACTTTTGCAAATCATTATGGCTAATACATATACCCAGTTATACACACATGTGGTTTTTCACACGAAAAGCACGGGCATCGTAATGCGTGAGGAAGATTTAAGTTGTGTGTTTGAATATATAGGTGGCATTATCCGCAGTGAAGGCTCTATACCATTTGCTGTTGGTGGTGTTGCTGATCATATTCATATTTTAATGACGTTGCCGAAGACGGTTGCCATGTCAGATTTTGTGCGAGTCATCAAGGCAAAAAGTAGCAAGTGGTTGAAAACGGTGAATACGTATTATGAGCCATTCCAATGGCAGGAGGGTTATGGTGCTTTCAGTGTTAGCCCATCATTGATGGAACGGACTACAAAATACATTTTCGGTCAGGCTGAGCATCATAAAGTGAAATCGTATCATGACGAATATTGCGAAACGTTGAAAGCGTATGGAATCGAGTATGACGAACGATATGCATTTAGGGATTGACGAGGCGGATTCCTATCACCCCTACGGGGTTTCTTCAGAGTCGGTAGTTGGTTGTGAGCAGGAGTTTCACAACCTGCTTAATGTCCGTCACCCCTACGGGGTTTCGCCCAGTCCCGTAGGGACGCAGGACATTAAGCAGGTGGATTCATCCCCTGCTTTTACAAACGAAGAACCGATAATCATCGCTGGCCCCTGCAGCGTAGAAAGCGAAGACCAAATCCTCGCCACGGCGCAAGCCCTATCCAAAATCCCTGAGGTGACGATGCTCCGCGGTGGCATCTGGAAGCCCCGCACACGCCCCGATGCCTTCGAGGGTAGGGGAGAGCAAGGCCTCGTCTGGCTCCGCGAAGCGAAGCAAGAGACAGGCTTGCCCATCATTACTGAAGTTGCTACACCAGAACATGTCGAATTGGCTCTGAAATACGACGTCGATGCACTTTGGATTGGTGCCCGCACGGTAGTCAACCCGTTCTCGGTGCAACAATTGGCTGACGCACTGCGTGGCGTTGACATCCCCATGTTCATCAAAAACCCAGTCTCGCCCGACCTTAACTTATGGGTGGGGGCTTTCGAGCGGTTCCAGAAGGCTGGCTTGACTCAACTGGCCGCCATCCATCGTGGTTTCGCTTATTATAAAGAGTCGCCTTACCGCAACTTCCCCATGTGGGAGATTCCCATTGAGCTGACGCAGCGATTGAATGTACCGCTCATCACCGATGTGAGCCACATCTGCGGCAACCGCGAACTGCTGCAAGCCACAGCACAAAAAGCCCTCGACTTAGCCACTGATGGATTAATGATAGAATGTCATATCCATCCTGAAGAAGCTTTGACCGATGCCAAACAGCAAATCACCCCCGAAGCGTTAAAGCAGTTGCTGGCCAACTTGACATTCCGATCAAAGCAGTCGGGTAATGTGGAACGCGACTTGGCCGGACTTCGTGGCGAGATTGATGATATTGACAGTGAACTGATTCAACTTCTGGCACGACGTATGGAGGTGAGTGCGCAAATTGGTGAATACAAGAAGCGTAACAACGTCACCGTGGTGCAGATGGACCGCTGGAAAAAGATTCTGGCTGACCATGTCGCCACAGGCATCGATTTGGGTTTGCCCGATTCATTAATCGTTGAGGTTTTCGAAGCCATCCATCAGGCTTCCATTGAGCGGCAAAGTTGTATTATGGAAGGTGACAACGAGTAAAGCCCGCCTAAGACGGGCTTTATCGATACATGCCGTCGCATATTGTTGATGCACCAAACTCAGTAGTTTTACGATTACGCTGCAAAAGTATCCCAAGCCCAAAAACTGGGCAAGAAAAACCTTCTCTCATTTCTCTAAAAATATCAACAGATTTCAAATAATAAGTTGATTATTAAGAAAATACTTTACAGATTTGACTTTAGTTTGAAATGGTCAAACGGTTTCCATCATATAGGGTATGGTATTGTACGAGCGGGTAAATCGTAGTGCCGTCGGTGGGAAAACTGGGTATTTTGTCAGGTTCGGCAATGATGATTTGTCCGTTAAGGATGTTGTAATAGGCATTGTTGCAGCGGTCGACAACGAAAGGGAAGTCTACCACAAGACGGGTAGTATTGCCATGGCTGTCGGTGCAGGCATCGGGCTCGTTGGGCGGAATGCGGTCGTAGGCCAGAAACTCCGTGTCGCTCTGACGGTAGACGATGATGCCCCGACTGGTGCTCTCCACGTCGGAAGTGATATAGAGCCACCCGCTCACAAAGTTCAAGTCGTAATATTGCATGGAGTTCGGATAAATCGTGATAGGGGCTGGGAGAACCGGCCGGTTGGGGTTTTCAGGGTAGTGTTTGCACCCATGAATGAAAGGCAGGAGTGCTATTAATATTAATAGGTGTAATTTTGCGTGTTTCATAACGGTTGAAAAACGCTGCTTTTTTGAAAATCGTATTTATTTCGGGAAAAATCTTATTTTTGCCCTCAAATTTTGAAGCTATGAAGAAACTGGTGAAACTTATTTCCGTGCTGTTAGTGGGTATGCTGCTCTTCAGTTCATGTGCTTCGTCAAGGTCAAGGGCGATGCGTAAAGCCGAGCGGCAGATGGAACAGATGGAGAGGAAGTCGAAGAAACAGTATGAACGGGCCAAGACGACGCACTACAAACGTCAGGCGAAAAAGACAAAAAAGATGATTCAAAAGGACAAACGCCATGCCGAGCGGATGCGCCGTCGCCAAAAGACCAATCCGTTCTTCTAGGAAACCATATTAATAAGGTATCATCTAGGGGAAAGGCATTGTAAATGAAAAATTACGACTGAAGCGGAAAAAATCTTGTTTAAATGGTGATTTTGCAAATGACTGAAAATCAAAAATATAATTCTTTGCAGCATTTTTTTCTTGAAAAAAAATCACTGAAAAAGCACATTTTTCTTGCGTACTTTCAAATAAGGTTGTAATTTTGACGACTTTTAATGCACCAATATGCACCAAACAAAGTAGTATTACATAAAATTACAAGGTATGTTTAAAAATTTACTAATGACCCTTGCCGTAGTATTGGCCACCTGCTCGATGACCATGGCTCAAGCGCAAGGAAGACTCAAAGGCAAGATTACCGATGAAACAGGAGAAACGGTACCATTTGCAAACGTCATTGTTGAAAAGGGCGGAACGCAAGTGGGAGGTGCCTCCTCAGACTTTGACGGTAATTATGACATCAACCCGATCCCTCCGGGAACGTATGACCTCAAGGCGAGCTGTATCGGCTACAATCCCTTTGTTCTGAAGAACATTGTGATTCCGGCCAACAAGATCACCTTTTACGACATTAAGATGACCAGTGGCGCCATCAAACTTGACGACGTTGTGGTTATCGATTATGAGATTCCTTTGATTTCGGCGGATAACACCTCGACGGGTGCCACGATTACCGCTGAAGAAATTGCCAAGTTGCCTGTCCGTTCGGCTGAAGGTGTCGCTTCCAGCGTCGGTGGCGTGTTCTCGTCCGACGGTGAGGTCGGCTCCATCCGTGGTTCACGTGAAGGTGCCGTCTATTACATCGACGGTGTGAAAGTCATCGGTAGCAACAGCGTCCCGCAAGGTGCCATCGACCAAGTCGACGTCATCTTGGGTGGTACGCCCGCCATGTATGGTGATGCCATGGGTGGTATCATCAACATGACCACCAAAGGCCCCAGCCGTACTTGGGGTGGTGGTCTCGAAGCCGAATACTCCGTTGACGGTTATGGTCACGGCCGCTTGGGTGGTACCATCAATGGACCGCTCATCAAGAGCAAGAAAGATGATCAGGAAGCCCTCCTCGGTTTCTTCCTCGCTTTTGATATCAACCGTGAGCAATACGGTAGCCAGTCGGCTGTGGGTTACTGGCGTGCCACTGACGATTGGATGAAACACATCAGCGAACGTCCTCTGACTTTGGCGGGCCAAGGCAACAGCACCTATCAGACTGCTGCTTTCACACAAAGAGACAATCTCTTCAAAACCCGCTTCCTCAACAACACGGCTAACAATAACATCAACTTGACTGGTAAGATTGACGTTCGCACTGGTAAGAACACCAACCTCACTTTCGGTGGTTCGATGTATAGAAGCGGTGGTTACTACGACTATGGTAGCGGCCAGCATTTCTTCAATACGGCCAAGAACTACCTGTCGAAGTCGGGTACCTATCGTGGTTATGTCCGTTTCAGCCAGCGCTTCCCTGCTCCTACCGAGGGTGAAACCAGTTCACTGATCTCCAACGTGTATTACAGCATCCAGGCTGACTATTCGCACTACAAAGGCGAATCGGGCGACCCCGACCTTTGGGACAATATCTTCGCCTACGGTAACATTGGTAAGTTCACCACCACACGTGAGCCTAACTTCGCTTACTTGACGGGAAGCATTGACTCGGTTTTGGTGGATGGCCAATACAAGACCATCAGCAATGCTTGGGTGTTGAACAACTACTACGACACTTATGTTGATTTCGAACGTTCCGAATTCAATCCTCTGCTTGCCACATACGTCGAAAACTTCTATGACTTGTACGAACCTTTCGGTGCAGCAGGATATTATGACAATATCTCCAACATCATGCAGCACCAAGGTTTGGTCAATGGTATGTCTCCCGGTGCTGTATATAGCATGTTTGCTGTGCCTGGCATGGTTCAGACGGCTTATGCCAAGACGGTCAGGGATCAGATCGCTGTCAATGTCAACGGCTCCATGACTCTTGGAAGAGGCGACAACTCGCACGAAATCAAGTTGGGCTTCCAATACGAGCAGCAGAACAATTCTAACATGAATTACAGAATTAATAACAGTAATAGAAACCCGTGGACGCTGATGCGCCAAATGGTCAACTCCCACATCATGGAACTTGATCTTGCACACCCCTACGCAATCAGCTATGACGGCTTTGTCGATACAATCATGTACAACAGATTGTATGATGGAACCACCCAGTTCGTCATCGACTCCCGTCTGCGTCAGGCCATGGGTTTGCCTGTTGACGGAACGGATTGGCTCCTTATCGACACCTACGATTTCAACAGCAATACGATGAAATATTATGATGCCGATGGTAACCTGCAGACTGCAACGGTGAAGGGTGGCCTCAATATGAACATGTTCGGCGCTGACGAACTCACCCGTGACGCCCAGCTGTCTGTTTACTATTATGGCTTTACATACGACGGTAACAGAAAATATGGTTTCACAGAGCGTCCTTCACTCGCCGACTTCTTCAACAAGACAGATGACCAGGGTGTGCTGACCCGCCCGATTGGTGCACAGCAGCCCATCTACATGGCTGGTTATATCCAGGATAAGTTCGCTTTCAAAGACCTGATCTTCAACATCGGTGTGCGTGTCGACCGTTTCGATGCCAACCAAAGTGTGTTGAAGGATCCATACGTACTTTATGATTTCTATACCGCTGGCGACCTGATGCAGAACGGCAGAAAGATCCAGATGGACGACCAGTCGTGGGCCGAGGTGCCAGAGAATATTGGTAACGATTATGTCGTTTACGTCAACAAACTGACGGAAAAGACCTCCATTGTCGGTTACCGTAACGGCAATACTTGGTACAATGGTGATGGTGTCGAAGTCAACGACCCGACAGTCATTGGTATGGGTTCCGGTTCCGCACCTTGGCTGAAGGATGCCAAGCAGCAGAATGTCGACATCAACTCCTTCAAGGATTATGATCCTGCTTGGAGCGTCATGCCGCGTATCTCCTTCTCCTTCCCGATTTCTGACGAAGCCTTGTTCTTCGCCCACTACGATGTTCTGACCCAGCGTCCTTCGAGCGACTTCTATTGCAGCCCGTTGTATTACTACCGCTTTAACGAAAACAATGATGACATTGCCAACCCCAACCTGAAACCCGCTCAGACCATTGAGTATGAACTCGGTTTCACGCAGAAGGTGACCAACACTTCATCCTTGACCATTTCGGCTTACTACCACGAATTGCGTAACATGATTCAGATGTATCGTTTCAACGGTGCTTATCCTAAGTCATACAACTCGTTCAGCAACCTCGACTTCGGTACCGTCAAGGGTTTAACTGCCAGCTACGACATGCGTCGTACGAAGAACGCCCGTATCCGTGCCAGCTACACTTTGCAGTATGCCGACATGACTGGTTCTTCGACCTCAACGGCTTCGGCTTTGATTGCTGCTGGTGTGCCTAACCTGAGATCCACCTTCCCGTCAAGCTCCGACCGTCGTCACGGCTTCAACCTGTCACTCGACTATCGTTTTGCCGATGGTAAGGACTATGATGGTCCTGTCATCCACCGCAAGGACGGCAAAGACATCCAGATCCTTTCCAACACTGGCTTAAACCTGTCAGTTAATGGTGGTTCTGGTACGCCTTACACCGCTTCACGTACGGTCACTTCCCCGATTTCCGGTGGTAACAGACTTTTGCAAGGTACTTACAACGGTTCTAGAATTCCTGCCTCCTTCCGTTTCGACCTCCGTGTTGACAAGGACTTCACCTTCAAAATCGGTGCTAGCAAGGATGGCGAAAAGAAAGGCCGTGATGCTTTCTTGAATGTTTACGTGCAAGTGCTGAACCTGCTCAATTCAAAGAACATCGTTGGTGTGTACAACGCCACGGGTAATGCCGACGACGATGGTTACCTCTCGGCTCCCGCTTGGCAGCGTGAAATCAACGAACAGATTGACCCGCAGGCCTTCATCCAGATGTATCAACTGATTGTGAATAGCGGTTACAACTACTCTATGCCTCGCCATATCAGAGTTGGTTTGAGCTTTAACTTCTAAAATGAAAGAAAATTCATAACGATAAATTACAAGTATTATGAAGAATATATTTCGAACTTTGTTTGCGGCGCTGCTCATCGTAGGCGCTGTGATTCCTGGAAAGGCTGAGATGTTGAAAGATGTGCAACCTGGCAGAAACCAGCGCGCACAGACCGCAGCCGGATGTACGCCTTCGTCTTCTTACGATTGGCTTGACATCAACAATGTTAGAACGCGTATCAACTCTGGTGGTGACATGTGGTGGGACCTCCCCTCTGGTACTGGTTCCAAGTATTTCATTCCCGCCAACGGTTCTGCTACTTCACTGTTTGCCGGTTCTCTTTGGATTGCTGGCGTTGACGTCAATAATCAGTTGAAGTGCGCTGCCCTGCGTTTCCGTCAGGTCGGTAACGACTACTACACTGGCCCTCTGACCGTTGATGGTTCGGCCTCCATTACTCCCGAGACCTGCGCCAAGTGGGATAAGATTTTCAAGATTACCCGCGCTGAAGTCGACGAGTTCCTTGCCGCCTATAATGAAGGCAAAATTGGCAATGGCTATGAGATTCCGTCCATCATCAAGGATTGGCCGGCCATGCGTTCAAGCGACGACCCCGAAGGCATTGCCACGTATCTGGCTCCCTTCTACGATGCCGACGGCAGTGGAGACTATGACCCCACCCAAGGTGACTATCCTTACTACGACATCAACAACGAACTCTGCCACACCAAGATTCCGACCATGGAAGAGGAACTTGATGGCACCATGCACGGCTCCATCCTTGCTGACCAAGTGCTGAAAGGTGACCAAACCCTGTGGTGGATTTTCAATGATAAAGGTGCTTCTCACACCGAATCAAAGGGTCAAGCTATTGGTATCGAAGTGCGTGCCCAAGCTTTCGCTTTCGCCACCAACGACGAAATCAACAACATGACTTTCTACAGCTACGAAATCATCAACCGTTCCACCTATACCTTGACGGGTACTTACTTCTCACCCTGGACCGATGTTGACCTCGGTTATGGCTGGGACGACTATGTAGGTTGCGACGTCAAGCGTGGTCTGGGTTATGGCTACAACGGTGCCTCTGTTGACGGTAGCGGTGAACCTGAAGCCTACGGTGCACAACCTCCTGCGATTGGTATCGACTTCTTCCAAGGCCCTTATATGGACCCCGACGGAATCGACAATCCCAAGTATAACTTCATTATCGAGAGCCACTTCAGCCACCTCGATCCTGCCACTGGCGACTCCGTCTTCATCAATGATACTACTGAAGCCATCCAAGTGGTCGACGAAAGTATCAATGGTGTGAACTTCGGCAACGGCATCATCGATGACGAACGTTTCGGTATGCGCCGTTTCGTGTATCACAACAATGGTAGTGGTGATAACTGCGACCCTCAAACCGCTCCTGAATATTACAACTATCTGCGTGGTATTTGGAAGAACGGTGCCAAGATGCGTTACGGTGGCAATGCTTACACCGGTAGCGATGTGGTGGGTCCCGAATGCGACTTCATGTTCCCTGGCGATACCGACCCGTGGAACTGGGGTACCCAAGGCACGCCTCCTAACGGCAACTATAACACTGGCGATAAGTACTGGTCGGAAGAGCAGTGCCAAAACGCCCCGAGCGACCGTCGTTTCATGCAGTCGGCAGGCCCCTTCACCTTGGAACCCGGTGCTGTCAACTATATCACCTTCGGTGTGCCGTGGGCTCGTGCCACTTCAGGCGGTGCCTGGGCTTCTGTTGAGCTGCTGCGTGTGGTTGACGACAAGTGCCAAGCCCTGTTCGACAACTGCTTCAAGGTTATCGATGGCCCCAGTGCTCCTGACTTGACCATCCGCGAACTCGACCGTCAACTCATCGTTTATCTGTCGAACACCGCCCTTTCCAACAACTATAAGGAAGGATACATTGAAATCGATCCTGAAATTCCGGTTTCGAGAATCGACAACACTACGACTATTGATACCAATTGGATTCTTGACCCGAATACGGGTGATACCCTTGCTCCTTCGGTCTCCATCGAGAACCATGAGGAAGAGGTCTTCTACGACAGATACTATCGTTTCGAAGGTTATAAGGTGTATCAGTTAGCCAATGGCGAAGTGGGTGCTGACGAACTCGGCAATTCCGACAAGGCCCGTCTGGTGTTCCAGTGCGACGTGCGCAACAATGTGGCCACCCTTATCAACTATGAGTTTGACGAGTCGTTGCATGCCAATGTGCCAGTACGTAAGGTGGTCGGCGGCGATGCCGGTATCACCCACAGCTTCGTGCTGACCCAAGATGAGTTTGCCTTGGGCGATGACCCGAACTTGGTCAACCACACCGCTTATTACTATATGGCTGTGGCCTACGCCTACAACAACTACCTCACCTATTCTCAGGAGCCTGGCGATCTGAACGGCCTCCTCGGTCAGAAGAAGCCTTATCTCGAAGGTAGAAAGAACATCCAAGTGTATAAGGCTGTGCCTCACAAGACCATCAATGGTACCAAGCTTCGCGCCTCTTATGGCGACAGCCCAGCCATCACCCGCGTCGTTGGTGTCGGTAACGGAGGCAATGAGCTTGAACTCTCACAAAGTACCATCGATGAAATCCTGAGCAAGAGGATTGCTGATGGTTACACCGAAGATGCAGATCATAATCTCGTCTTCCAGGATCACAATCCTGACGTAGCCACCCCTGTTGTCTTTGGTCATTCCGACTACCCGGTCAGCTATCATCCCGCTTATGAAGCTGGCAATGGTCCTCTCGCTGTGAAGATCATCGACCCGTTGAATGTGAAATCACACAAATATGAGCTTTATTTCGATGACCTGGTTGAGGTTTACACCCACAATGTTACTGGCAACCAAGAAATTCAAGGTGACTCTGCTTCACGTATGGTGAGCCATTGGCACTTGCTGGATCTTGATGAACCTGTCGACGACGAGGGCATCAACCCTGCATACAGTGATACTACGACCATCTACGACAACGAACAACTGTTCATCGACAAAGGTATCTCTGTCACTATTGCCCAACCGTATAGAATCGGCCGTCTTGAAATTGGTAAGTTCTACTCTGACAATGAGTGGAAGACCTATACAGACGTGATTGCCAAGAACAATGGTGTGATTACTTCATCCATCGAATTCCAGAAGCCCGATTCTGTCTGGCTGGATGGTATCCGCGACACCGATGAAGCTGGTGCCCACTCCTTCCTCAACTGGATTCGTTCTGGTAACTATTCCTCTAAGGACGTGCCTGCTGATAATGACCACGGCTGCTCGGCTGCAACGGGCGATAATGTGAACAATCCTTGGGATCCGACCGAGAACTTTGAAAAGCTGGCTAACCGCACCTTTGCTCCTGCTATCCTCAGTTCCTATTCCGGACAAGGTGAGCATGAGAACCCAGGTCCTATCTATTCAAGTAATGCCTATATGGATTCCATGTTCTATAAGACAGCAAGTATCGATATCGTGTTTACTGCCGACAAGAGCAAGTGGAGCCGTTGTCCTGTCATTGAGATGTGTATGGACAAGAACCTGTCTGAAGGTGGAGCTGCCCGCTTCTTCCTGCGTCGTCATCCCTCTGTTGACAAGGATGGTAATTCCTATACCAACAACTGGGATTGTAAGGAAAACGAATATCTCCTCCAAAACAATCCTGACGACCCGAATGCCGAAGGCTTTGCCTATGGTTCAACGAATCCGGACGATGCTAACTTCATCGCTCCTCAAGGTATGGGTTGGTTCCCGGGCTATGTCATCGATGTGGAGACGGGCATGCGTCTGAATGTGGCCTTTGGTGAAGACTCCTATTATGAGGATATGAACGGCCGCGACATGCTCTTCAATCCTGCCAAGTTGCAGAAGATTACTTTGGAAAACCCGTTGAATCAGTTGATAGATCCCGCCCTCTTCCGTGGTGCTAACTTGGAACCCGTGTTTGGTGGTAAGCACTACCTCTATATCTGGCGTTGCGACTCCATTCCTACCAATTCGGATTGGAAGCAAACCAAGAACTTCGGATATGATGGCGGCCAGTTGCTGTTCAACTCCATGAACTATGTTCAGAATGTTAAGAACATGAACAGCCAAAATGTCTTCAACAACTATTTCTATCGTTTGTTGATGTGGGTTGGTATGCCAATGGGTATTGAAGGCATGAAGTGGTTGCCCGAAGGCAACGACTGCCGCATCCGTATCCGTGTTGCCAAGCCTTACGACAGTGGCTACGGTTATCCGTTGCAGACGCCCAACCAGGAGTTGGTGGTCAACAACATGTTGCCGAAGTACACCTTCAACATCGAGGGTTGGGATCCGCTTCTGAACGAGCCTGAAAAGACGGAAAGTGACCTTAATCTCATCACGGTGGTGCCCAATCCTTACTATGCCTACGATGCATACGAAGGCAACGCACTGACCAACAAGGTGAAGATCGCCAACCTGCCCAACAAGTGTATTGTTTCCATCTACACGTTGAGCGGCACCAAGGTGCGTCAGTTCCGTAAGGACAACGAAGAACCGAGTATTGAATGGGACCTCACGAACTTTGCCAACACGCCTGTGGCCAGTGGCTTCTACCTGATCCACATCAAGGATCTGACCAGTGGCAGCGAGCGTACCATCAAGTTCTTCGGTGCCATGCGTCAAGTTGACCTGAACACATTCTAAACAATGTAATTGCTAACCGTAAATAATTTATCATCATGAAGAAATCATTTAGATATATCGTCTTGAGCTTCGTAGTCCTTATGGGATTAAGTGCTCCTCAAGCATTTGCAGGAAATAAAGACCGTTCAGGCCAAGCTGGCGCTTCAGAGCTGTTGATCAACCCTTGGGCAGCTTCGTCTGGCTGGGGCAATGCAGGCATGTCGTTTGTGAATGGCGTTGATGCCATTTTCGGCAACGTGGCCGGTATCACCTCATGCCACTCCCTGGATATTAACTTTAGCCACACCAGCTGGTTGGTTGGAGTAGGCAACGACACTCGTATCTCCTCGTTCGGCTTCTTGGCTCGCGTGGGTGAATCGAGCGTGTTGGGCCTCTCCTTCATGTCGTTCAGCATCGGTGAGATTCCGATTACCACTGTACAGAATCCTGATGGTGGTCTCGGTACTTACAAACCCAACCTGATGAACATCAACTTAGCCTTCGCCAAGTCGTTCTCCAACAGCATCAGCGGCGGCTTCAACTTGAAGATCATCAGCGAGTCCATTAAGGATATGGGTGGTGTCGGTGTCGCCATCGATGCCGGTATCCAGTATGTCACCGGTCCTTTCGACAATGTCCACTTTGGTATCACCTTGAAGAATATCGGACCCACGATGAAATTCTCTGGCGACGGTATCTCTCTGCGTGTGTTCATGGACAACACTAGCAACCAGCAGTTCACCATGGTGCAACGCGTCGACGACTTCGAATTGCCCACCCAGTTGAGCATCTCGGCCGCCTATGACTTCCTGTTTGCCGAAACAAACAGAATCACCATTGCTGGTAACTTCTGCTCTAACTCCTTCACCAACGACCAGCTGACCGGTGGCTTGGAGTATGGTTGGAGAGAAATGTTCATGATTCGTGCCGGTTATACCTGGGAAAAAGGCATCTGGTCGAAGCAAGGCTTCAAGGAAGGTGTCCTTTACGATGACAACTGCATGAACATCAACAGAGGCCTGAGCGCTGGTGTGTCCATCAAGGTGCCGCTGTCGAAGAAAGAAGACGGCTTGAAGCTCGCTGTGGATTATTCCTACAGAGACACCTACACCTTTGGTGGCACGCACAGTGTTGGCGCTAGAATTATTTTCTAATTCTGTCTCAGGATAAGAAATAATTCGTATCTTTGCAGTCGCAAACCAAAAGAAGACCCTTATTTCGGTAAGGGTCTCTTTTTTGCAACTTGTAACGAATTGAATATTATATAAATTACTATGTCAGAAATTAAATACTTTACCCCTGAAGGGTTACAGAAACTGAAGGACGAGCTCGACGACTTGATTCTTCGCGAGCGTCCGCGCATTGTGCAAGCCATACAGGAAGCACGCGACAAAGGCGACCTCTCCGAAAACGCCGAATATGATGCCGCCAAGGAAGCCCAAGGCTTGCTTGAAGCCAAGATTGCCGAATTGCAAGACTTGATTTTCAATGCCCGCATCCTCGACGAATCCAAGATGGATAACTCTAAGGTGCTGCTTTATTCGACCGTGAAAATCAAGAACACCAAGTCGGGCATGATGATGACCTATGCCATCGTGCCGGAAAAGGAAGCCAATTTCAAGGAAGGCAAACTCTCCATCAACTCGCCTATCGGCCAAGGTCTTTTGGGCAAGCAAGTGGGTGAGGTTGCCGAAATCCAGGTGCCTGCCGGCAAGGTTCAGTTTGAAGTTATGGAAATCACCCGTTAATACTATTGTTATGGCTACTATTTTTTCTAAAATCATTAAAGGGGATATCCCTTGCTATAAAATTGCCGAAGACGAGCGTTTCTTTGCTTTCTTGGACATCAATCCCGTGATGAAAGGGCATACATTGGTGGTGCCTAAGCACGAAGACGACTATATCTTCAACCTCGAAGACGACGAAATCGGGGCCATGATGGTCTTTGCCAAAAAAGTGGCCAAGGCCATCGAAAAGGCTGTGCCTTGTAAACGCATTGGCGTGGCTGTAATAGGCTTGGAAGTGCCTCATGCCCACATCCACCTCATTCCCATCACGCAAGAGGGTGACTTGGACTTCAAGAAAGAACACGTCCATCTGAGCGAGGCCGAGTTCCTTGAGGTGCAGAAGCGCATTGTGGAGCAACTTTGATTTCCAGCGAAGTTTCCGTTTCACGCAGAATACGCAGAACACGCAGAAGCCAGTCGGACGCAAGCATTGTGTCGCAAAGCGCTTCCCAAGATTCGGCGAATTCTGCGTGAAATAGTTTATGGTAATCGGAAAATTGAGTATTTTTGCCGAAATGTATGGTGTGATGAAAAAAAGTGTTTTCTTGACGACCTTGCTTCTGTGTGTGGCAGGTCTCTTTGCCCAGAGTTTCGACTTGCCTTGCGGCAATATTAACTACAAGCCCCAAGTGCAGACGGTGTTGCTTTATGCCGACGATGACCAACTTCACGACCCAATCATCCCTTTGGAAGACATGTTGGGCAGACTGACCCTTTCATTCGACATTATAGATGGTGAGGGAGAAGTGCTCAACTATACTTTCATCCATTGCGATCACGAGTGGCAGCCTACTGAACTTCAGCGTATACAATATGCTTCGGGCTTCGAATCCGACCGTTTGGATGACTATGCTTTTTCGCGTAACACATTAATAGAATATGTGAATTATGAGCTTAAGTTTCCCAACGAGGACATGATGCCATTGGTTTCGGGGAATTATCTGCTCATCGTGTATGGCGACGACTTGAACGACCTCTACTTCACTCGCCGTTTCATGGTGGTTGACGAGAAAGCCCATGTGGGAGCCACTATACCACGCTATCCTGATGATTTGTCGTTGACCGACACTCACCAGCAACTCGATATCAGGGTGAATGTGAACAACTATCTGACGGGCAATACGCAGCAATTCAGCTATTTGACCATCCGTCAGAATGGTCGTTGGGACAATGCCGCCGAGGGACTCAAGCCCACTTACGTCTATCCCGATTATCTTTCCTTTGAACATCATCCTCAGACCGTTTTTGAAGGGACCAACCAATACAGACGATTCAATACCAGCAACTTCTATTTCCAGTCGGAGAATTTGGCCCATATCCGGCAAAACGATGATTGCTATGAAATTGACATTGCCACTTGTGAACCGCGTGCGAGGAAAGCTTATGTCACTTATGAAGACATCCATGGCGAAAAATACATTTATGTGGAGAACGAAAACTTGGACAATGCCACTGAAGCTGACTATTGCCGCGTCAATTTTTTCTATAAAAGCGAGACACCACTGACCCACGAGGACATTTACATTATGGGCGCACTCAACGACTGGTGCTTCAACGAAAGCAACAAGATGAGCTACGACTACCGCTTGCATGGCTACACCTGCTCGATGGTGCTCAAACAAGGCTATTACAACTTTATGTTCGTCACCCTCGACCGCACGACCGGCATGATTGCCACCGAGCTGACTGCAGGCAACCATTGGGAGACCGACAACGTGTATAAGCTATATTTCTACTACTTTAACTCCATAAAGGGCTACGATGAGCTGATTGGCTATTCCGTGGTGAATTCACATTAAGAAATTGTCTCACGCAGAATACGCAGAATTATGAGAAACGCAAAGCGACGCAAAAATAACAGCTGGTAGGTTCTGCGATTTCTGTGGATTCTGCGTGCAAAAAAGACCTATTCCCATGAGCGACTCCCGTATCACCCTCTTTGCTGAAATCTTACTACCGATTCCGGTTCCGTGCACTTTTACCTATCGTGTTCCGTTCGCTTTGAACGAACAGGTGCGCGTGGGTCAAAGAGCCGTGGTGCAGTTTGGCAAGACCAAAATCATGTCGGGACTGATTGTCGGTTTGACGGAACAAGTGCCTGCGGTGGAAGTCAAATTCCTCATGGATTTGCTTGACGACCAGCCTTTGGTCAACGAGAAACAGCTGAAGTTTTGGGACTGGGTGAAGACCTATTACATGTGTCATCTTGGCGAGGTGATGCAAGCGGCACTGCCTTCCGCACTGAAGCTGAGCAGCGAGACGACGGTGGCCCTTTCGCCCGATTATGTTCTCGACTCGGTGGCATTGAATGACTTCGAGTATCTCATCGTTGAGGCTCTTCAAATCAAACCAAAAATCGCCATCAGTGAGGTGAGCAAAATCATCGGTTTTAAGAAAGTGATGCCGCTTGTTCATAGCATGATGGAGAAAGGCATTCTGGTGATGGAGGAGGAGCTGAATGAGAAATACAAGGCCAAATACGAGCGTTTTGTGCGGCTTGCCTCGGAATACCGCGATGAGGCGAAAGTCCATGAGTTGATGGACACCCTGACCAAGCGTGCCTATAAGCAATTGGAAGTCTTGCTGGCTTTCATCACGCTTGGAGGCGATGCCGACAACGATATTTTGGCCAAAGCTTTGCTGCAAAAGGCCAACGCCACTTCCACCATTCTGAAAAACATGGCTGAAAAGGGCATTTTCGAGGTTTACGAGCGCAAGGTCAGTCGGCTGAAGGAATTCAAGGTGCAGACCGATGTGGACAGCATTCAACTCACTGATGCCCAACAAAAGGCTTACGAGTGCATTAAGTCGGGTTTTGAAATGAAGAAGCCAGTATTGCTCCATGGCGTGACTTCAAGCGGCAAGACAGAAATCTACATCAAGCTCATCAAGGAGGCTATCGACCAAGGGAAGCAAGTGTTGTATCTATTGCCTGAGATTGCGCTTACTGCCCAGATCATTAACCGCTTGAAGGAGTATTTCGGCGACAGATTAGGCGTGTACCATTCGCGTTATGGCACCAATGAAAGGGTAGAGGTGTGGGAGCAGGTACGCGATTTTGGCCAGACGCAATCGCCAAAGCATCAGATTATCATAGGTTCACGCTCATCTATCTTTTTGCCTTATTCCGACATTGGACTCATCATTGTCGACGAGGAGCACGATAGCAGCTTCAAGCAAATCGACCCTGCACCGCGCTATAATGCCCGCGATGCTGCCATCGTGTTGGCCGCGATGCACAAGTCGAACATCGTGTTGGGTTCGGCCACACCTTCATACGAAAGCTATTACAATGCATTGAACGGCCGCTACCATTTGGTGGAAATCACCGAGCGTTATGGTGGTGTGCAGATGCCCGAAATCATCCTCAGCGACATGCGTGTGGAACGCCGTCGCAAGACCATGAAGGCCGACTTTGGCAGCACTTTGCTGGACGCGATGAAGGAGACTTTGGACGAACACAACCAAACCATTTTGTTCCAAAACAGACGCGGCTTTTCGCTTCGTTTGGAATGTGACGAATGCCATTATGTGCCTCAGTGCATCAACTGTGACGTGAGCCTCATTTATCACAAGAGTCAGAATGTGTTGCGATGCCATTATTGTGGCTACACGGCTTCTGTGCCGACTGAATGTCCCGTTTGCCATAGCACAAACATTCGGATGCATGGCTTTGGCACTGAGAAGATCGAGGAGGACCTGAGTCTTGTCATGCCCGAAGCCAAAGTGGCCCGCCTCGACCTCGACACCACGCGTTCGAAAAACGACTACCAAAGCATTTTGGAGGCTTTCCAAGACCATGAGACCAACATCCTCGTGGGCACACAGATGGTCACTAAGGGCTTGGACTTCGACTCGGTGAAGGTGGTAGGCATCCTTAACGCCGACAATATGCTTTCCTTCCCTGATTTCCGTGCCCATGAGCGCAGTTTCCAGCTGATGGCTCAGGTGGCGGGTCGCGCAGGCCGCAAAGGCAAACAAGGCAAGGTCATTATCCAGACCTACGAGCCGGCGCATCCCGTTTTGCAGGATGTGTTGCGCAACGACTTCCGTGGGCTTTACGAGAAACAGATGGTCATCCGCAGGCAGTTTGGCTATCCGCCCTTCTATCGCCTAATTCTCATCCGTTTGAAGCACAAGGATTACCAGAGACTCAATCCAGCCGCATCGGAGTTGGCTTTGATGCTACGGCCCATTTTCAAGCAAGACCTCCTTGGTCCGGAGTACCCAGTTGTTTCAAGGGTCAAGAATTTGTATATCAAGCAGATGATGGTGAAGTTTAGACGGGATTACAACACCCAGAAAGTGAAAGAGTTGATTGCGCAGCAGATTCGTTTGTTCCAGCAGAATTCCGAGTACAAGGCCGTTCAGGTGCAGGTGGATGTGGATCCGATGTGATTTTCTCCAACAATTCCAAACGCTAATTGCTTGAAAAAGCCTATTTTTGCAGTCCTAAAACGAGCAGAATTATTACTATGAAAAAAACTGTCCTATTCTTTTTGGCGCTCTTTTGCTGCGCCCAATTCTCTTTTGCCGCCATCACGGTGAAAGGCCGCGTTATTGACAATTCGACCGGCCATCCCATGGAATATGCCACGGTGCGTGCCTGTACTTTGCCAGATAAGACTTTCGTTTCGGGCTGCGTCACCGACCCTACGGGACACTTTACCTTGGAACTTGAGAAAGGCCGCTATGAGCTTGAAATCCAATATATTGGATTCAACACCTCCTATAAAAACATCAACCTTGACGGCACGAAAAGCACGGTCGACGTGGGTAAGATCAATCTTTCGCCCGACAGCCGCATGCTGAATGAGGTGAATGTGGTGGCTGAGAAGAGCACTTATGAGATGACGTTGGACAAACACGTCTTCAATGTGGGCAAGGATGTGGGCAACACTGCAGGCAATGCCATTGAGGTGCTGGAGAACATCCCTGCCGTGTCGGTCGATGTGGAGGGTAATGTGAGCCTTCGTGGCGATGATGGCGTGCGTATCCTCATCGACGGCAAGGAGTCGGGACTATCGGGCATGAGTACCCAAGATGCTTTGCGCACCTTGCAGGGCGACATGATTGAACGCATCGAGGTCATCACCAACCCTTCGGTGCGCTATGATGCCGAGGGCTCGGCAGGCATCATCAACATCATCTTGAAGAAGGACAAGCGTCAGGGCTTCAATGGCGCGGTCAACATCAGAGGAGGTTATCCTTGGATGTACGGCGCTAGCCTTTCGGACAACTACCGCTTGAAACGTTGGAACTTCTTCGGCAGTTACGGCTTCAACAACCGTCGAAATATTGGCGGCGGTGTCAATAGGACCAAACGTTTCAGCGATATCATCGATGGTGACACCCTCTTCACGCAACTTACCGACCAGACCACCGAGCGTAGGATGAACCGTATGGGTCATAACGTGCGTGTGGGTGCCGATTACTATATCACGGACCGCGACATTGTGAGTGCCGCATTCGTCTACCGTTACGGCAAGCTCGAGACGCATCCTGTGGTGCGTTATTCCGACGAGTATCCGATGTGGGACTCCGCTTCGTATGATGTGCGTGCCGAGGACTATTGGGAATACGACCCGATGTATGAGGTCACTTTGGACTACGACAAGACCTTTGAGCGCAAAGGTCGCAGCCTGAAGGCCAATGTGCGTTTCTTCACCAATACCGAGAATGCGGGTTCTGACATCAATGAGTCGCTCTATCCTAATTCGGATGCGCAGGAGGCTTTATGGACCATCTATCAGAAGACGGGCAACGACCAGCGTATGCGCAACCTCCAGGTCAGCATTGACTATGTGCATCCTTTCAGCACCAAGGCGCAGTGGGAGATTGGCGGCAAATACACCAACCGCAATATTTTGAGCAACGACAGCGTATGGCAGAAGAATGGCGGCATTTGGGAGCCATTGGAAAACTATTGTTACGACTACGAATACAGCGAACAGGTGGCCGCCTTGTACACCAGTCTCGGCAATGAATGGGGCCGCTGGTCGGGACAGGTGGGTCTGCGTGCCGAGATGACCGACATCTTGACCAACCTGAAAGGCTATGCCCATGACGGCACTGACTCCATCAATGGCGGTAAGCCTTATTTCGACTTCTTCCCGAGTGCCCACATCAACTATTCGGTGAACGAGTTCAACCAGTTCCAGGTGAGCTACACCCGCCGTATCCGTCGTCCGGGCTTTTGGCAGATGAGCCCCTTCCGTTCGTTCAACGACAACCGCAACATCCGTTTGGGTAATCCCGCCTTGACGCCGACCTACATGGATAGCTATGAGTTGGGTTACATTCATTTCTGGGACAATGCCAGCTTCAATTTCACGACCTATTATCGCCACGGCACCAATATGATACGCAACTACACCTACGAAGACGATGGCGTATTCTACAGCATGCCCATCAACTTCGGTAAGGCCGACGACTTCGGCGTGGAGGCTGTGGCCCAAGGCCAGATGACCAAGTGGTGGAACCTCAACGGCAACGTCAACTTCTTCCGTTCCAAGTTCAAAGGCACCATTAACGACAAGGTCTATGACGATGCCACTTGGATGCTCTTTGGCCGTGCCGTGTCGAAGTTCAAGATCAGCAACTGGTTCGACTTGCAGCTGACGGCCCACATCATGGGTCCGCACAAGGAACCACTCGGTATGCGTAAGGGCAATTGGTGGGTCGACCTCGCGGTGAGCAAGGAAATCTTCCATGGCAACGGCACCATCACTTTCAACGTGCGCGACCTCTTCAACAGCCGCAGCTGGGGAGGCGAGTCGTGGGGCGATGGTTTCTGGCAATACAACACCAGCACTTGGAACCGTCGTTCGTTCTCGCTCAACTTCAACTACCGCATCAACCAGCAGAACATGAAGCGCAACCGTCCGGGCGGCGACGAAGGCGGTGACGACGGTGGCGGCGAAGAGCAATCCGAAGAAGGGTATTGAAAACAAGAAAGGCGGCCTCGCGGTCGCCTTTCTTTGTCATTAGCCATAAAAATTACATCACGGTCACGCGTTTGGTGCTGATG
>JAFWRA010000140.1 GCA_017508895.1 Bacteroidales bacterium | reverse complement strand
TTGCTGTCGAAGACCAATTCTTGATGGCAGGCGTATTCCGCGTCTGGAACATAAATGCCCGTACCGCTCACAGGCACCCAGCTGCCGTTCTCCAATTTGAACACGACCCCCTTGTAGCCTTGCGAGACATCACGAGCAACGAGGTAGGGCAAGTCGTTGTTGTCGAGGACGATATGCGTCTCCACGCTACTGAAGGCACTGCCTATGGGAGTCCATTGGCTGCCGTCCCACTTGAAAGCATACCCATTGTCACTTTGGTCGGAGTAGGCCACATACACATCGCCGTTGGAAGCCAAATCCATGCCGCCTGCTGAAACCGAACAGGAAGTGCTGATGCTGCCCATCTGCTCCCAAGTGTCGGTACCTGCGGCGTTTTTGTATAAAACAGGAGTGCTGTTCTCGTTTCCAAACACATACAGGTTGCGTTCATTGTCCATCTTTATTCCAAACACTTGGAAGGCGTTTTGCGAGAATCCGCGAGGTCCCACATATTCCCAACTCCCGCTCAGGGGCTCGTCGACGATGATGGTGAAATCCTGAATCGTGCTATGGATGCATTCTGACAATTCCAGACGTACCTCGTAGCTTCCCGGCTGGTCAGGAATACCGTAAAGGCAGGCTGATTCTCCGTCGTATTGCTCTAACGTCAGCCAACTCGGGGCTTGTAAAAGAGTGATGTTGACATAGTCAGCGGGGTCGGGGTCGTGGAAATACACATTATATAGGTAATTCAGGTTGGCGTAGGACTCGGTCTTCGGTGTCGAGGTGAAAAGGGGCGCGGCTGTCTCTTCGCCATTGAGATAGGGGCTCTTCACGGCGTTTTCCACCGTGCCGTCAGGAGCAATGAGGAGGCCGATGACGCGCACATAGTTGTAATCATAGTTTTCATCAAGTGTGTAAGTGAACTCATAGCTAGCTGTTTGTCCGCTCGGCAACGAACTCGGAAACGAGCCTTGTACGCCACCATAATCGCAGAGCAGTTGTCGCCCCACATGGTCGTAGGCGATGCGCTCGGCAGGGATGGGGTTAGGTAGGTTCTCGTACCCACCCATGGGGCCATAACCGCCTCCGCTGTAGGAGTTGGTTTGGTTGTAGGAGGGCGCTGGTCCCGTCACACCATCTTCGGTGAGGATGGCCGCGAAACGGTAGTCGCCGCTCATGTTTTCCAAGGCCGTGGCAGATACATGAGCTGTCAGTTGCCTTGTGGCAGGGTCGTAATCACAGGTGATGCCCATGTTCACTTTTGGCGTGACTTGGCTCTCTTGTTCCACTTTCGAGAACCAGTTCTGTGTTTCTTGGGCAAGGAAGTGCCTCCCGATGTTGGCCGAAGGCGCACCGAGAAGGCCCGAGGCGTTGTAATATTCATCGTTGGCCATCGGGTCACTGCTGTGGATGGCGACGAAGATGAGGTTGTCGTGGGTGCCGCAGAGCGAGTCACCGTAGTAGATGCCTCTCGGGCACCATTGGCACCAGGTGCCGGTCAGTTCCTCGACGAGGACGTTCTTTTGTGCAAAGCCGATGCTGAAGGTATATAGCAACATCGCGGTGAAGAATAGTTTTTTCATGGTGAATTGGTTTTATTTGCTCGCAAAAATAGCATTTTTTCAGAATGCTTTAACAAAACGAGCGGAATTAAACCCTAATTCCGCTCGCTTTTTTATGTAATGGATGCTTATTCAGCAGCCTCCAAACGTCCGTGGCAGTTTTTGTACTTCTTGCCGCTACCGCAAGGGCAGGGGTCATTGCGCCCCACTTTCACTTCTTTGCGGATGGGCTGGGTAACCTGTTTTTGCTGCGTGTCGCTGTGCGATTGCGCCAGCAGGTCTTGACGCTGTTCACGAATCTTCGACTTGTCGATGCCTTGCGGACCACGTGACTCGCGCACGGCGTTCGGGTCTTGTGTCGGGATGTCGGCACGCATCAGGAAGGAGATGACGTCTTCGTTGATGTTCTCCAGCATGGCCTTGAACAGGTTAAACGACTCCAATTTGTATATGACCAACGGGTCTTTCTGTTCGTAGGAGGCGTTCTGCACCGATTCCTTCAGGTCGTCGAGTTCGCGGAGGTGTTCCTTCCATGCGTTGTCGATGAGGCCGAGGGTGATGCTCTTCTCGATGCAGAGGTTCACCTCGCGGGCTCCGTTCTCGACAGCCTTCTTCAGGTTGACGATGACGTTCATGCCACGTTTGCCGTCGGTAATCGGGATGGCGATGTTCTCAAAGTGGGTCTGGTTCTCGTACACGTTCTTGATGACAGGCAAGGTCTTCTCGCCGATGATACGGGCTTTGTCACGATAGTGCTCAAGGGCGGCATCAAACAATTTCTCGGCCAGTTCCTTGGTCTTCATCCTGTCGAAATCCTCTTCCGTGAAGGGTGCATCGATGCCCATGGCGGAGAGCAGCTCCAACTTGAAGCCTTCATAGTCCTTGGCGTCTTGATATTCTTCAATCAGTTTCTCGCCAAAGTCGAACATCATGTTGTTCAGGTCGATGGAGAGTCGTTCGCCAAACAAGGCGTGACGGCGTTTCTTGTAGATGACCTCGCGCTGGGCGTTCATCACGTCGTCGTATTCGAGCAAGTGTTTACGCACGCCGAAGTGGTTCTCTTCAACTTTCTTCTGTGCCTTCTCGATCTGCTTGGTAATCATCGGGTGCTGGATGACTTCGCCTTCCTGCAAGCCCATGCGGTCCATGATGCCTGCGATACGCTCGGAGCCGAACATACGCATCAGGTTGTCTTCCAACGAGACGTAGAACTGTGAACTACCTGGGTCGCCTTGACGGCCGGAACGACCACGCAACTGACGGTCGACACGACGTGACTCGTGGCGCTCGGTGCCGATGATGGCCAGACCACCGGCTTCCTTGACGCCAGGGCCTAACTTGATGTCGGTACCACGACCAGCCATGTTGGTAGCGATGGTCACGGTGCCTGCCTGACCGGCTTCCTTCACGATCTGTGCTTCCTTGAAGTGCAGCTTGGCGTTCAACACGTTGTGCGGAATGTTCTTACGCGTCAGCATGCGGCTGAGCAACTCGGAGACTTCCACCGAGGTGGTACCCACCAGCACGGGACGGCCTGCATCGACCAATCTTTGGATTTCGTCGATGACGGCGTTGTATTTCTCGCGCTTGGTCTTGTAGATCATGTCCTCTTGGTCGATACGGGCGATGGGGCGGTTGGTCGGGATGACGACCACATCGAGTTTGTAGATGTCCCAGAACTCGCCGGCTTCCGTCTCAGCGGTACCAGTCATACCAGCCAGTTTGTGGTACATACGGAAGTAGTTCTGCAGGGTGATGGTGGCATAGGTCTGCGTGGCGGCTTCCACCTTCACGTTTTCCTTAGCCTCCACGGCTTGGTGCAGGCCATCGCTCCAACGACGGCCCTCCATGATACGGCCTGTCTGCTCGTCCACAATCTTGACTTTGTTGTCGATGATAACATAGTCGACGTCTTTCTCAAACAAGGTGTAGGCTTTCAGCAGTTGCTGGACGGTGTGCAAACGCTCCGACTTCTCGGCGAAGTTACGCATCAGCTCGGCTTTGCGCAGCACTTTCTCATCATTGGTCAGGTTGGAGTGCTCCAGTTCGGCCACCTCACTACCTACATCAGGGATGATGAAGAACTCTGGGTCGTTGTAGGCAAGCGCGAGTTGCTCGCTGCCCTTGTCGGTGAGGACAACGGTATTCAGTTTCTCATCGATGACGAAGTAGAGCTCGTCGTCGATGATGTGCATGTTCTCATTACGGTTCTGCATATAGAAGCCCTCGGTCTTCTGCAGCAGGCTCTTCATGCCTTCCTCGCTGAGGAACTTGATGAGGGCGTTGTTCTTGGGCAGACCGCGGTAGGCGCGGAAGAGCTGATCGGCGCCGTGTTTCTTTTCGTCCTCGGTAGCGTTGGGGTCGGTGAGGATGCGCTTGGCTTCGGCCAGAATCGATGTCACATAACGCTTCTGAGCTTCGAAAAGCTTGACCACGTCGGGCTTCAACTGGTCGAATTCCTGCTGGTCGCCGCGTGGCGTGGGACCGCTGATGATCAAAGGCGTACGGGCATCGTCAATCAACACCGAGTCGACCTCGTCGACGATGGCGTAGTGATGTTTGCGTTGCACCAACTCTTCGGGGTTGCCTGTCATGTTGTCACGCAGGTAGTCGAAACCGAACTCGTTGTTGGTACCATAGGTGATGTCGCAGTTGTAGGCGCGGCGGCGTGCGGCTGAGTTGGGCTCATGCTTGTCGATGCAGTCCACGGTGAGGCCGAGGAATTCGTACATCGCGCCCATCCATTCGGAGTCACGTTTGGCCAGGTAGTCGTTCACGGTGACGACGTGTACGCCTTTGCCGGCGAGGGCGTTCAGGTAGACGGGTAGGGTAGCCACGAGGGTCTTACCTTCACCAGTGGCCATCTCGGCGATCTTGCCTTGGTGCAACACGATACCACCGATGATCTGGCAGTTGTAGTGTACCATGTCCCAAGTCACCATGTTGCCACCAGCCATCCAGCTGTTCTTGTAGTAGGCCTTGTCGCCCACGATGGTGACATGCTCGTATTTGGCAGCCAGCTCGCGGTCGAGGTCGGTGGCAGTCACCTCTACGGTCTCGTGCTCGCAGAAATATTTGGCGGCGGCTTTCACCACCGAGAACGCCTCGGGAAGAATCTCGTTCAGCGCCTCTTCGATGTGGTCGAGTTCCTGTTTCTCGAGCTTGTCGATTTGGTTGTAGAGTTTCTCTTTCTCGTCGGGCTCCATGTCGGGGTTGGCTTCGGCCTTGGCTTTCAGCTCGGCGATTTCGGCCACCTCGGTGGCGGTCTTGTTCTTGATGTATTCCTTGAATTCTTGTGTCTTATGTCTCAGGCTGTCGATGTCGAGTTTCACGATTTGATCGTAAGCCTTGAGTGTCTTTTGGAGTATGGGCTCCAGGGCCTTGTTGTCGCGTGAGGCCTTGTCGCCAAAGAGTTTCTTTAGAAATCCCATTTATTCAGTGATTTAAAATTCAAAATTTAAGATTTAAAATTCAATGGTTCGCGTCAAGCGCAAAATTCGTGCAAAGGTAGTGTTTTTCCGTGAATTGGAGAAAATTTGCGACAAAAAGTCAGAAAAACAATTGTTTTAGGATACGAAAAGCAAACCGTTCGAATTGTTCTGAAAAATTTCCGATTTTATGCAATAAATACGCTGTACTGCATAAAAAAGTATGTTTTTTGTGCAATAGGATGCATAAATTGAATAAAAAGTGGTTTTATGGCAATTTAACCTCCGGAATCACCAACTCCACCTCATCACGCACATAATCCTTCTGATAAAACATACAATAATAAACAGGCGGGTAGGTGATGCAGTTTTTCACAGAAATTTCACGTTCATTATTCAATACCATAGCATGTTGGATATGGTAGTCGGGCGTATTTAAAAATGCGTATTATGTCATTTGAAATGGTCTTTCACGAACTCATACCAACTGCCAAAAGTGGCAATATGCCCTGTCTCCTCAAAACGCTTAATCAATTGAAGCAGAAACGCTTGATGCTGCACGTCTATCGTGTTGTTTTTTGAATAGCTCATATTTCGTTCTTCAAGCATCCTTTTCAAGTATCGAAGATGGAATTTTGCCGTTGTCGCGAATCTATTGGGATCCATGTTGCCCATTTCTTCTGGATTGTTCAATCCTACGTTGTAATACTTGATACAGTTCAGATATTCAGTGTTTTGTGGATTGTCCTTGAATACGCTTTGGTTGCCCAAAAACCATGTTTCCATGCATACTTTATGCTCAAAGACCACCAATTCAGCATTTTGCAAGGTGACACTTTTCTTTTTTAATTCAGATTCAATCTGTTGCAAAATGTATCCTCTGGATTCCTCCTCCGTATCAAGGCAGACCAAAAGATAATCGTAATGAGAGCCCTCCTTACTATTGATGCTATTGATATCCATAACGGCATTCGCCACATGGTTATATATGGAAGGGATTCCACCTGCACTAAAGATGAAGTAGTTGTTTTCGTTTACATCCTCAAAATTCTCTATACGAGTATAAGTGGGCGCCAATATGGATAGCCATGCTGGATACACTGACAACTCTGTCTTATCGCCTTCAACAATAATGTAACAATTCAACTTGTAAGGGGATTATCGGTTCTGTCCTGTCCTATATTCTGGGGTTTGCATCAATTGCATGAAAGCCTCGTGTTTCGAGTGTTCTCCAATATGAAGTTCATCTGCTGTATGTACATGCACATTGCTTCCGTTGCGCGTGAGAATCATCCAATCCTTAACGGGAATGGCATTGATGATATAAGGATGATGGCTGGTCATCACCACCTGAATGTTGGCTTCCGGTTCCATGATGAGGTCGGCCAATTCATTGATGCAGTTCACACCAAGACCGTTCTCGAACTCATCAATCATAATCACATCGCCGTCGTTTGCCAAAACTAAAGTGATGATTTGCAATAAAGTACGCATCATTCCCGAAGAAATATCAGGCTGATCAATCCAAGTCGAAACATTGTTTTCCTTGATTCTTAAATATAAAAAGTACAGGTGATTCACACTTTCTACCAACTTAAAATCTATATTCTCAATTGCAGGAAAAACACCTTTAAACTTTTGAACAATGACATCAAATTCTTGAAGACCATTTTCGCGAAGCAAAAACAATTTTTCTAACAGAGATGTAGATCTAAATTGTTTGATTTGTTTAATGTCAAAACGTTTTTCTTTATAAATGGGATAGTTAGATATTTGTATGACAACATCAGTTATATCTAAAGAATAGCACTGCTTAAAGCCTTCATAAATTGACTTAATTGATGATTCTTCTTTAAGTAATTCAACCACACTCTTAGTACTATCAAGCTTTACTATTTCGCGATTTAAAAATTTTATACTGTCAGGTACGCGATCCACCAAAACTATGTCATCTTCTATTATTTTTTCTCTAGCAACAGCAAAGACAACTTCGTATTCACTAGTAAGAAGTTCTACACCAACATCACCGCCATAAACAAATTCTCCTTCCCAAACATAATCATGCTCGTTTTGCTCAAATTCAACCTTCCATTCCAAACCATTAAACGATTCACCTTTTGCAATGCGAGCCAATGTCTTGATTACATTTAAAACCTTGGTTTTTCCCACACCAGAAGCTCCAACCAAAAGGGTGAGCATAGGATTGAACTCCATATTTTCGATGTTCCATCCCGTTCTCTTGTTTCTTGCGCTTATTGACTTGAATTTCATATTGCTTAGTGTTTATAATTTGCAAAAATACAGATTATTTTGATTTCAACCAATTTCGATCAATTCATTAAAGCATTTCAATCTCCGAAATCACCATCTTCCACTCATCCCGCTCATTATTCTGCTAGTAGAATGTACAAATCTTAATGACAATCGTAAAATAATATAAATCAATTCATTCCTGCAACAAAAAGGGACTTTTCCCGAAAAATTTAGCTTAAAAAAGGGACTTTTTCCATTATTTTATGTGTAAAAAAAGGGACTTTTTCCGAAAATTTCATCCAAAAAAAGGGAATTATTCCATGATTTTAAGGGGTGAAAAAGGGACTTTTTCCGTTTTTACTTTCCATACAAACGCCTCACCCTCTCCTCCAAATACCGCTCAGGACTCGGCGCGGGAGCCTCGCCGATTTTGTTGCCTCTGGCTATGAGAATATACTCAGGGAAGGTGCGGACGTTGTAGGCTTCAAGCAAAAGGATGTTGTCACCCAGGTCGAGGAGGGGCCAGTCTTGGCGTTTTTCCTCAAACTGTTGCTTGAAGAACGTCATCTTGTTGTGAGTGGCGATGGTGAGAATCTGAATGGTGTCCTGCCATTGGTTGTGGAGACTCCTAAGTTCAGCAAACTGATGCTCGCTGACAGGCGATTGCCCATCAACAAATTGCAAAAGCACTAAGCCGTCTTTGTAATCCGATAGGCTCACGTCGTTGCCATTGCAGTCAGTCAAGGTGAAGTCGGGAGCCGCTGTGCCTGGAGCGAGGCGGTTGAGCTTATTAAAGAAGTCGCTGATGATAGCCTTATGCTCGGGGTGTTTTGTCTGTGACTTGATGTGGTTGAGGTGGTCTTTGGCCAAACGGCTGGTGCCACGGTCACCTTGGCAGAGCTTCTGCAGGTTATATATGGTGATGAGCTCGGCCAATTGTGGGTTGTTTGCCATGAGCGGGTCGGTGGCCAGGTATTTCTTGAAAGCGGCCGGACCTTCCATGAAGGCGTCGTTGAGCAAATGGCTGTCGTAAGAGGCGCTGTTGAAGTAGCCGTCAAACAGTTCCTTGAAGAGGTCGATGTAAGCGCTTTGGGTGTAGCGCACCGGCTGTCCGTCGTAATAGTCCTTGATGACTTTCTTGCCACCGTCGGTGCTGATACCCAACTTGATGGCGGCAATCTTATAGTCGTTGTGGTTCTTCACATACTCTGACTTGATGTCGGGCAGCTCGCGGCTGATGGCGTTTTGTATGGAGTCGATGTAGCGCACTTGTCGCCCACGGTAGATCTGGCTGAAATGATCAATCATGTAGCTGTTGATGATTTCTTCAGAGTAGATGATTTGCCGATAGAGGCCTTGGTCGGTGGCACGTTTCACGCGGAGGGTAGGCAGCTCTTTCTCGAAGTAGGAAACGTTTTCTTGCTGTTCGGGCACGATGATTTCAATGTCGTAGTTGGCATTAGGTGTAAGGATGAGGTCAACATACTCAAGGCCGACATAAATACGGGCAGGAAGGATGTGCTTCACCGGACCTTCAAGGACGAAATGGCCTTTTTCGTCGGTTTGGCCTTGGTCAAGCAATAGGCCGGTTTCGTTAATCAGGTCTTCGTAGATGAAGAGCCTTATTATGGTGCTGGTTTTGTTGCTTCGCCCGGTAATTGTCACATTTTGAGCACTTACCGTGAGAAATAGCAGGGATAATAACAGCGTAACAATCCTTCGTTTCATGCCTTTAAAACGAGAATGGGGCGGAATTATTGCTTTTTCGGCAACTTCACCTCGACGGGCAGGAACTTGGAGGTGTCGCCGCCGTTTTTGTAGATGTCGCGGACGACGCTCGACGACACGCCCACCAGCTCGCTCTCGGTGAGGAGGAAGATGGTCTCCAATTCGGGGTGCAGGCGTTTGTTGGCGTGCCCGATCATGTTTTCATACTCGAAGTCGCTGCCGCAGCGCAATCCGCGGATGATGGTTCTGGCGCCTACCTTTTTGCAGAAGTCGGCGGTGAGGCCTTCGTAGCTCTCCACTTTCACTTCGGGATAGTCCTTGAAGACGGCCTCGCACCAGGCGATGCGGTCTTGCAATTCAAAGGTGGAGCGTTTCTCCATGTTGATGCCGACGGCGACGTAAATCTCGTCAAACATAGGCAAAGCTCTCAAAACGATGCTGCGGTGACCCAAGGTGATGGGGTCGAAAGAACCAGGGAATACGGCTATTCTTTTCATTGGTTGTTCTTTTTGACTTCGGGACTTCGGGACGCGGGATCATTTCGTCTCGTAGTCCTGCAGTCCAGTGGTCTCGTGTCCTTTTTGCGCTGCAAAAATATTATTTCGCCACGACCTGACGTAATTCTTTTTCGAGAATTTCACTGATGGAGCGGAAAGTATTTTTCAAAAACACCTCAACTTCTTCATTCCCAATTAGTTTTATTTCTGTGATGCCTTCCTCTGTCTGCGGTTTGGGTTGAATGCGTTCCGTGGTGGTCATCAAGAACCAATAGGTTTGTTTTAGTGTCCACTGTTCGTGCTCCAAATAGCAATGCCAAGTGGAGGGCAAAGCCCTGACAATTTGCAAGTTGCCTATACCCGTTTCTTCCTCAACTTCGCGCAAGGCAGCCACCTCGGGCGTCTCCCCTTGTTCAATATGTCCTTTGGGTAGGTCGGGGATGCCGTGGCGCACGATGCTCACGAATTTTCCGTCTTGCACGACGATTCCTCCTGCCGCCGGTGCCATCCTGAAGGTCTCTTTCAAGGCTATGGCCACGGCGTTTTCACCCACTTCGTGGATGAAAGTGTCGCCCGGGTCGCGGTCGTCGAGCCACTCAGGTAAAAAATCGCACAAAAGTTCGGCGTCGTATTTGTCAGATTCTTGGGACGTTGCGTCGGATTTCAACGCATCACCTTCGATTTTTGGGAAAATCAGTGCTTTGTTTTCTTGAAAAATCTTGTACATTTGCAGTCTGTTTATGTCGTTTTCGAGCGACAAAAATAAACAAATTCGTTGAATGTGTGCTTGTCACATCTTGGCAGCCACCGAAAAAGAAAGAATCAAATCGAACAACTATGAAATACGACGATTCAGCATTGACCTTGGCTCTGCATCTGCTTCAAATCAGGGCCGTGAAACTTAGCCCTAAGGCTCCCTTCACTTGGGCCTCGGGACTGAAAAGCCCCATTTATTGCGACAACCGTGTCACCCTCTCTTATCCTGCCGTGCGTACCTTTATCCGCCAGCAGTTTGTGGAGAAGATCATGCAAAACTACGGCAAGCCCGACGTGATTGCAGGCGTGGCTACGGGTGGCATCGCCCAGGGCGCGTTGGTGGCCCAGGAGTTGGGACTTCCTTTCGTGTATGTGCGCTCCGAGAAGAAGTCGCACGGCATGCAGAACCAGATCGAAGGCGTCATCAATGCGGGTCAATCGGTGGTGGTCGTCGAGGACTTGGTCTCCACGGGCAAGTCGAGTCTTCTGGCTGTTGATGCTTTGCGTGAGGCAGGCGCTGAGGTGAAGGGCATGGTGGCCATCTTCACCTACCAGATGGAACTCGCCAAGAAGAACTTCGAGGAGAAGAACTGCGAACTGGTCACGCTGTCGAACTACGAGACTTTGATTCATAAGGCCGTTGAGGAAGCCTACATCTCCGAAGAAGACGTGCAGTCGCTGAAGGAATGGCGCAAGGACCAGCAGGCCTGGAGCGACCAATGGAATTAAATAAGATTAGGGAAACAAATCTGACATAAATCATACGTATCTTAACAAAAGAGAACAGCCAACGAAAGTTCGGCTGTTCTCTTTTGTAGAGACGCATTCGATGCATCTCTTCTCATAGAATGCGTTTCTATAACAAGAATTTAATTTCCTTAATATCAAAACAATAGGAATTGTCAGCCTCGTCCATCGTCATCAATCGTCCAAATGGGTCAAGCCCCGTCATGAAAAGCCGTAAGACTTTTCCCCTCACTTCATAATCCGCCCATGTGTGATAGCGGAATAATCTTTTCAGGTATTCTTGTTCGATGACAGCTGGGTCGGATTTCAGTTGTTCCACCTTTATTAATATATGCTCCGCGATTTGCTCCATCAAGGGCTGCAAATCGTAGGTCTTGCCCGTTATCATCTTCATGGAGATCGGATGTGTGGGCCAATCTTGAAATGTCATCTGGTTGACGTTCAGTCCGATGCCGATAATGGAAACGTCCATCATGTTGGCTTTGATGGTACTGTTGATGAGGATGCCGGCGAGTTTGCGGTTTCCATAATAGAGGTCGTTTGGCCATTTGATACTGAGTTTTTCGGCGGGCAAAATGCCATCCAACACCTCGATGATGCCCAATGGCACGGCCTCGGAGAGCAGAAACTGCCGCTCGGCGGGCAAAAAACTCATGTCTGCGGCCAAAGAGAAAGTGAGGTTCTTTCCAACCTCACTTTCCCAGCCGTTGTTGCCCATGCCTTTGCCTTTGGTCTGCTCGTCGGCGCTGACCACCCAGTTGCGGATGTCGGCTTCCGACTGTTTCCTCTGCAGGTAGGCGTTGGTGGAGTCGATTTCGTCGAAATGATGGTACTGGAGCATCACTTCACCACGACCCTTTGTGTCTCATTGCCGACTTTGACGGCATAGATGCCTGCGCCGAAACGCTTCATGTCGATTTGCAGCTCGCCGTCACAAAGGCCGTCGAAGACGCGCTGTCCGGCCATATTGAATATGGTGACGTTTTGTTTGCCTTGGCTGAAGATGTTGAGGAGGCCGTCGGTCGGGTTGGGGTAGATGAGGGTGGTTGAAGTGAGGCCTTCTTCCACATCAGCCGTCACCTCGTAGGAGAACTCGTTGCTCTCGCTTTCGCCGAACGTGTTGCCCGAAAACAGGGTGGTGCCACCGGCTTTTAGGCCATAAACGCCTCCGTTGAGTCCGTCGCCGCCGGCGTCGAAGATGGTGAAGTCGTAGCAGCCGTCGCCCGTGATTTCAAGAGTCTCGGTGTGCATGGAGTGTGCCTCTTCGTAGGGACCGCCTTCGATGACGACTTCGCCCGTCCATAGGTTGGTCACCTTCCAAGTGGTTTCTTGAGGATTGGCATCGGTGCGGATGCTGAGTTTCAATACTTTGCCCACCGTTTCGGGCGAGCCTTCGAACTCGAAGCTGGCCACATCGTTGATCGGGGCTTCGTCGCTGCCACCGTTGATGCTCTTGATCCTCACTTCAAGCGTGTTTTCCTCTTCCACGGGGAAGCTGATGGCGCCAAGGTCGATGCTTTCGGAGGCAAAAGTGCTTAAGTTGCCGCTCCAGTCCACGTTCTTTAAGGTGTTGCCGTTGACCAGCACTTCCAGCTCGGCCGAGGTCAGGGCATTGCTGCCGTTGTTGGTCAGCACCACTTTAGGTTCGGCCTCGCCGCTGCAGATGACTTTTTTCACTTGGCTGATGTCGCTCACTGCGGCTTCGTTGGTGTAGAAAGGCTCCACGCTCTCGCTCGACTTGCAGGCTTGGTACACTTCTTTAGTGCTGAAGTTTTGTATCCAGGCGATGGCGTCCAGCTGGCTCATGTCATAGATGTTGGCCAGTTCCCAGGTGAAGGTGTAGGCAAAATAGTCGCCGGCTTCCACGCTGCCGATGTTGGTGCCTGATGCGGTGGGCAGCAGCTTCTTCATCACGCTGTAGAAGTCCTTCTCGCCATTGGGACCGGGGGCGGAGTTGAAGTGGATGGCCTTTTCGATGACGCCGACATACAGCCGGAGACTGCCCTCGATGGCGGTGGAGGCACGTCCCATCACATGCACCGTGATGAGGTTGGCGGCCTCGTCCACCTCGTAGGAGAGGCGCATCTCGTAGGGCGATTCGATGGCCAGCCAGTTGTTGACCATGTTCTGATTCAACCCTTGGGGGATGCTGCCGAAGCGGATGCCGTCAACGGAAGTGTGGGGCACTGAATTGACGTTATACACCCCTTTGCGCGCGTCGTTGTCGGCGGTGTTGTGCAGATACATCGGGTCGTTGGGTGAAGGCCAGCTCATGTGGTACTTGATGGCGGCCACGCGGTCGGCATTGGCGTTGATGAGGGCGTCAAGGGCGGGGTTCTGCTGGGCACAAGGGCCACAACCCGTGTTCGTGAAGCACTCAAACAAGAGAATACGTTCGTTCTGTGCGTTGATTTTCAGCGAGAAAAGCATCATCAGTGATGCGAAAATTAAAGTAGTTTTTTTCATTTGTGATAGATTTATAATGGATTTCTTTGCACAAAAGTAGATATTTTTCAAAAAATGGCAATGTTTTGTTGCGACTTTGGAAAAAGATTTGCAATTTTGCAGGTTGAAAATGAATAAATGAATATCAGTAACAATTAAAACACTAAAAAATGAAGAAATCTATTTTTACATTAATCTTGATGGCTGTAATCGGTTGTGTTTCAGCCCAGTCTTTACAATTCGAATGGGAGGGCACTGTCTTTGATGAGGGCGAGATCATTGAATGCACCAACGATGAATACGGTTTCGGTGAGTTTATCCAGCACATGTATGTCAGGAACAACACCCAGGAGCCGATGAGGGTTCTCATTGAGAAAGAAATTGTTCAAGACCTTGAAGGCGTGATGAATACGTTCTGCTGGGGTATGTGCTTCGGCCCCGATGTGTTTGTCAGTCCAGATGCTAATGAAGTGCCCGCGGGCGACATCAACACCGACGAGCTTTCTTTCCATGCCCTTTATGATGCAGACGTTTTTGGTGATGTGATTGTCAAGTATTACGCCTACGAAGAGCGCACCCCTGAGCAACGCGTCAGCATTGTCGTCCGTTTCCGCAAGTCGGGCGTGGGCGTTGCTGAGAAGGTGGCCAGCCTCGGTCATGCCTATCCCAACCCGGCCTCTTCGGTCGTGCATTTCGATTATGAACTTTCGGCTTCCAATACGGTTTCTGTCTCTGTCTACAACCTGCTTGGCCAGGAAGTCCTGAACCAGAATCTGAACAGCCTGCAAGGCCAAGTCACGATTTCGGTGGCCGACCTCAACGAAGGCATCTACTTCTGCAACCTCGTTGTGAACGGACGTGCAGTGAAGACTGAAAAGTTCGTGGTCAAGAAGTAAAACAAGTAAAATCTTGTTGTTTTTCATGTTGCTATGCCGCTCTTCGGAGCGGCATAATTTTTGTAAGGAAACCGCTCGTGAACTTCATTAAATCAGCACAAAAATGGAAAACAACAAAAAACTGCAACGCGACACGCAACACAAGGTGATTGGCGGTGTCTGCTCGGGTTTGGCCAACTATCTTGGCCTTGACGCATCTTTGGTCCGGCTGTTTTTCGCCATTGCTTTCTTCATTTTCAGTACGGGCTTTTGGGTCTACATCATCCTTTGGATTGTCATGCCTGCCGGAATCGATGCCCCAAGCGAGGCCAACTATTTCGTCTCGCCCGACGGCTCGACAGAGGCCTCGCCGGATTCTGAAAGTGGCGGCCTGAAAACGTCGAATTCCAAAGGAACACTTACCGCAGGTTTGATACTGATCGGCATCGGCGTCTTGGGTCTCCTGAACAGGTATATCCCTGAAATCAATTGGCAAACGGCTTGGCCCATCATGCTTATCGTACTTGGTCTTTTCCTCATCTTCCCATTTAGTGTAAAAAAGTCATGAAAAGCAGAAACTTATTCCTCGGCATCATCATCCTCTTCATCGGTGTGGTGTCGCTTCTGGCCGCTCTCGATGTCTTCGACTTCAGCTGGCGTATCGCATGGCGACTTTGGCCCATCCTGTTTATCTTCGCTGGCATATCCATCCTTCCCGTCAAGGAATGGCTGAAGGCCGTCTTGCTGGTGTTGACACTGGCTCTGGGTGTGGTGCTGTACCAACACGAGGCCGATGAGAGTGGAAGCCGCTGGCTCTTCTCTCAAACCGCCAAATCAAGCGTTGAAATGAACTTATTATGATTCAAAATATAAAAAAATGCAATTTTTTTGATTTTTTTTCAACTATTTTGAACGTATGTATTCTATAATTTGTATTTTTGCGAATCCAATTCTAAATAGGTGTAACAAAAAATACAAATTTCGCTATGAATAATCGTCTACTATCAAAGCTGTTTTTTGCAACTCTTTTCCTTCTTTTGGCCTCATTTACAGCTGTGGCTCAAGACAATAGCATCAAAGGCTTCGTCTACGAAGAGTCGACGGGTGAGCCGATGATGTTCACCAATGTCTACCTGAAAGGTACCACCTACGGCGGCACGACCAACGAGAACGGCTATTTCAACATCAACCGAATCCCCGATGGGCACTACACTTTATTAATTACAAGCGTGGGCTACGACACCATTTCGGAAGTCTTCAACCTTTCGAAAAACCAGAGCATTAACCGCAAGTATTACTTGAAGGAGACCAGCCAGAAGCTGGAGACGGTGACCATCACTGCCGACAAGATTGAGGCCCGCACCGAGACCAAGACCTCGGTCATCACTGTTACACCCAAGACAATCACCAAGATTCCGAGCGTGGGCGGTCAGGCCGACTTCGCCCAATACCTGCAAGTGGTGCCGGGCGTCATCTTCACGGGCGACCAAGGCGGTCAGCTCTACATCCGTGGTGGCTCGCCCATCCAGAACAAGGTACTTTTGGACGGTATGGTGGTCTACAATCCTTTCCACTCCATCGGCCTGTTCTCGGTCTTTGATACCGACATCATCCGCAACGCCGACGTCTACACCGGCGGCTTCGGCGCGGAATACAGCGGACGTATCTCCTCCATCATGGACATCTCGACCCGCGACGGCAACAAGAAACGTTTCTCGGGCAAGATTGGCGGCAATACCTTTGGCGCCAAGGTCATGATCGAAGGCCCGCTGAAGAAAGCCAAGAACCCTGAGGATGCCACCATCTCGTTCATCCTCTCGGCCAAGAACTCTTACCTCGAACAATCCAGCAAGGTCATCTATCCCTATGCCTCCGAAAGCGGACTGCCTTTCAATTTCCAGGACATCTACGGCAAAGTCTCGTTGAACGCTCCTAACGGCAGCAAAATCAACTTGTTTGGCTTCTCGTTCAACGACCAGGTGAACAACTACATGTCGCTGTCGGACTTCGGCTGGAATTCGTTTGGCGCAGGTACCAACTTCCTCGTCATCCCGGGCAAGGCCCCTGTGATGATTGAAGGTAACGTCGCCTATTCGAGCTACACCTCCCGCATGAAAGAGGAGAGCAATCCCGACCGTTACAGCAACATCAACGGCTTCAACATGGGCTTCGACTTCAGCCAGTTCATGGGCAAGAACACCTTGAAATACGGTATCGAGATGTTGGGCTACACGACCGACTATGTCACCTACAGCGTGTATGGTCATAACAAGATTGGCTCCAAGGTTAACTCCACTGAAATAGGCATCTATGCAAAATACAAGGCCGTGTTGGGCAATCTCTTGCTTGAGCCGAGCTTCCGCTTGCAATACTATGCCTCATTGCCTGACATCTCGCCTGAGCCCCGTCTGGCTGTGAAGTACAACGCCACCGACCGTTTCCGTCTGAAAGCCGCTGCGGGCATGTATTCGCAGAACTTCGTGGCTGCCACCAGCGACCGCGACGTGGTGAACCTGTTCTACGGCTTCCTCTCGGGCATCGACAACCTGCCTGAGACCTACAACGGAAAGTCCATCAATAGCTACCTGCAAAAGGCTTACCACGCCATCTTGGGCCTCGAGTTTGACCTCACGCAGAACGCCACGGTGAACTTGGAAGGCTATTGGAAAGACTTCACGCAGCTCACCAACATCAACCGCAACAAGATCTATGCTGACACGCCTGCCAACTCGCAGATTCCCGACTTGCTGAAGAAAGACTTCACCAAGGAGACCGGTAATGCATACGGCTTCGATGTCTCGTTGAAATTTGAGGACAAGCACTGGTACCTCTGGGCGGTGTATGCTTTGGGCTTCGTGAACCGTGAATATGAGAAAGCCGTCGAGGATGGCGTCGAGATGGTGACGTACGCGCCCCACTTCGACCGTCGCCACAACGTCAACATCATCTTGACCTATACGGCGGGCTCGAAGCGCCAGTGGGAGTTCAGTGGCCGTTGGAACTTCGGTACGGGCTTCCCGTTCACGCAGGTGCAGGGCTTCTATGAGTACTACTCCTTCCAGGACGGCATCAACTTCGACTACGTCACCACCAACGGCGAGCTGGGAGTGCTTTATGGTGAGCTCAATGGCGGCCGTCTGCCCACCTACCACCGCTTTGACATCGATGTGAAGCGCAAGTTCTATTTCACTGAGAACATCTTATTGGAGGCTGACCTCAGCGTGACCAACGTCTACAACCGCAACAACGTGTTTTACGTCAACCTGGTCACCAGCGAGATTTCGCGCCAGTTGCCCATCCTCCCGACCTTCGGCTTGACCTTCTCGTTCTAAGTAAATACAGGCCTCAACAGCTATGTCATCCCAGCGCTGGCTGGCGGGCAAAGGCATGGGATCTATAGCTGTTGAGGCCGTCACAATAGGTTTCAACTTCTTTGTTCCGCCTCCCATAGATTCCCGCTCACCCACATACCCCCGCAGGAATGACATGGGGGGCTGGACGGAATGACATGGGAGGCTGGATTCATGTTTTCTTTAGGTTGAAACAGGCCTCAACAGCTATGTCATCCCTACGTGGGCTGGCGGGCAAAGGCATGGGATCTATAGCTGTTGAGGCCGTCCCAATAAGGTTTCAACTTCTTTGCCCCGCCTCCCATAGATTCCCGCTCACCCACATACCCCGCAGGAATGACATGGGAGGCTGATTTGACGCGTCCTTTAGGTTGAAACAGGCATCAACAGCTATGTCATCCCTACGCAGGCAGGTGGGCAAAGGCATGGGATCTATAGCTGTTGAGGCCGTCCCAATAAGGTTACAACTTCTTTACGCCGCCTCCCATAGATTCCCGCTCACCCACAAACCTCTGCAGGAATGACATGGGAGGCTGGATGGAAAACCATCCTCGGAAAAGTTATCAACACCTGTTGAAAAAAACTTCAGCCGCTTTTTCGAAATTCCTACACCTTATTATATTAATGTTTTATCTTTGCATCCGTAAAACTGCCCTTTTGGGCATGGTATGATTGTGTAAATATCGAAGTGTAAGCGAGTTAAATAAAAAGACAACAAACAACAAGCCATGTGCAGTTACAACATAACTCTTAGCGACGCCTTGGTGGAAAAAGTGAGACCGTCCTTTGCCGACGACAACGCCTTGCAGCTTTGGCTCCAGCAGCAGATGGAGGAAATCTTGCTCGACTACTATGTCACTCAGCTTGAGGCTAAAAATACCACACCGCCTCCTTGCCAATACACGGAGGAAGAAGTCGTGCAGCGCGTCCTGCAAGCCACCGCTGATGTTGACGCTGGTAGAGGTCTGGTTTCGCATGAAGAATTTAAAAAAATAGTTCGTTCATGGCTCAATTGAATTGGTCCGAACCAGCTCGGCGTGATATGGAAGAAATCATTCGCTATTATGAGAGTCTGTCTCATAAGACGACTTTGTTTTATTCCGAAGAACTCCTCAATGCTGGTGACCGTTTGATGCTAATGCCTGAGATGGGGCCAAAAGAGCTTTTGCTCGAACGTTACCACAGAAACTATCGTTATGTCCTTGTCCTCCACAGATATAAACTCATCTACCTCTATGAAAACGAAACCTGCTCGATATTGATGGTTTGGGACTGCCGACAAAACCCCAATTCATTGAAAAACAGCGACAGGTTTGAATCTTGAATTTTAAATCTTTAAATCTTGAATCTTTAAATCTTGAATCTTTAAATCTTAAATACTTAAATAACAACCAATTAAAAACAACAAAAACAAAATAGAACGAAAGAAAGGACAAAAACAAATGTGCACGGTAAGCATAGACATAGACGAGGTTGCCATTCGGGAGTTGCTCCCCGAACTGGACTCCACAGCTGCCATTCGCCTTTGGGCTCAGGAGTTGATAGACTCACGTATGCACCAAATGCGACTGGAGGATGAGGAGACTATGGATGTTGAAGAACTGCGTGCAATGTTGCACGAAACTGTAAGAAAAGAATACGCTCGACCATGAAGTATCGAGTCAGGAAACGATGTGCAAGAAAGATAAATTCTTTCTATCACAATGTTGCGAAGAAGTATAAGCATGCGTATTCAGAGGAATTGATGCATAAGAACATTGATGACGCTACTGATTCCATCTACCAGATTGAGCGCTCCTTGCTGCGGCGTGAACCGACCCTCAAGCAATGGGAGGGCTACCACATGGCCAACACCGACAAATGGTATTTTGCATACACTTTCGATGGAGAAACGGTAACCGTAGTAGATGCCTGCCATGCCCAAAACATGCACGAAAAAGAATCTTGAATCTTTGAATTTTAAATCTTTGAATTTTAAATTTTAAATCTTAAATACTTAAATAACAACCAATTAAAAACAACAAACAAAATGACAAGAAGATTTACAAAACTTTTTGCAGCCCTCGCGCTGCTCGTAAGCCTCGCTATCCCGATGGGGATGTGGGGACAGACAAGAGCTTCGGAGACATTTTCTTATACTGTTTATGAAGGGCAAGGAACCTCTGGCAGTGGAAGTGCATGCACAGCAACCCAAAATGGTGTCATTATTACTTCGACAAAAGCCTATGGCGCTGATGTTCATGTCCGTGAGTACCAAGGTAGTGATATCACAATTTCAGGTCCAACAATCACAAAAATTGAAATTACATGTACTGCAAGCGGAACATCTAACAATGGACCTAGTAAGTTAGGTCTTCCTACTGGTGGCGCTGGTAGTTATTCGTATTCTGGGTATGTTGGAACGTGGACGGGATCAGCATCTTCCATCACTTTGCATGCAAATGCACAAGCGAGATGGACACAGATAGTAGTTACTTATTCTTCAGGAGGCACTACTCCTACCTACACCGTGACCTACGATGCCAACGGTGGCACTGGCACGATGACTGATAGCAACAGCCCATATGAGGAAAATGCCACGGTTACATTGCTTTCAAATAGTTTTACCGCTCCTGAGGGCAAGATTTGGGATTCTTGGTTAGTTAAGGACGCTTCCAATAACACCCTTACTGTTACCAACAACCAGTTCACTATGCCTGCCAGCAATGTAACCGTTACAGCGCAGTGGGTTGCTGATCCTAACGTCACCCAATACGAATGGGTTGAAACCGCTTTGGCAGACCTTGAAACAAACGATGTTTTCGTGATTGTGGGAGATAATGGTAGTACCTATGCTTTGTCTTCTGCAAATGGAACAAGTAGTGCACCAGCCGCTATTGTTGTCACAATTGCTAATGGCAAAATCAACACAAATAATGCACCTGTTACAGATGATCTTAAGTTCAATATCAGCGGCGATGCTACCAATGGTTACACATTCTACCCCAATGGTGGTGACATGACAAGATATATTTATTGCACAGATGCAAATAATGGTGTGCGTGTAGGTAAGCCAAATTCAAATACTACAGAAATTCATGCATTTACTGTTTCTAATGGCTATTTAAAAGTTGGTTTTTCGACCGCTCGTTATATTGGCATTTATAATTCTCAAGATTGGCGCTGCTACACATCAAATACGACTGGTAGTAATATCGCAGGTCAGACATTCAAATACTACAAGCGTCAAGTTGTGAGCACTGATCCTGCTATCAATGCATCCGACGTAAACATCGCATACGATGCCACGAGTGGCACTATCAATTATACTATTGACAATCCTGATTCGGACGCCACGATTCAACCAGTAGTCGCTGATGGCGCTACCATAACCAACTTATCTTTTGGCACACCTGGCGCAGAGTCTGTTTCTTTTACATGCGATGCCAACAGTTCCACCACCACGACTCGTACTGCTGTGGTTACTTTGAATTACGTAAAGAACGACGTAGTTCTTGCTACCAAGGACGTTACGATTACCCAAGCTGCTGCTCCTGTGATTTATAGTTCTATTGAAGACATTTTCAATGCAGCTACTTCTACTGAGGCCAATGTGAAGGTTAGTTTCGGAGGTTGGGTTGTTACTGGAGTTAAAGGCAGTCAAGCTTTTGTCTCTGATGGCACGAATGGTCTTATTATCTATCAGTCAGATCATGGATTTGTTGCTGGCAACACATTGACAGGTACTGTTGATTGTCGTTTGGTGCTCTATTACGGTGCCGCCGAACTGAAGGGTGTTACCAATGGGATGGAAGGTCTTACTGTTGGAACGGGTGGGTCTGTTACGCCTCAGGTGGTGACGGCCAGCCAACTGACCAACGGCATTAAGACTGGTGCGGTTCTGACATTCGAGAATCTTGCCTACAATGGATCTAACTTCTCCGATGGTACAAACACTATTACCGTCAAGACAGATATGTACGATTATAGCGAAGATGTTGAAGAAGGTAATTCATACACTGTGACTGGTGTTTATGAACATAGCTTGAGAATCTATCCCCGCAGCGCCAATGATATAGAGGAGTTTCAACCTGTTCAAATAGAAGCCATATACGACTATTCCATCAATGGTCTTGAAGGTGAGTTAATTGATGCATATGTGGGTGAGGAAATCATCTTGGCCGATGGTACTAATCTCAACAGCAACTTCACCTTTGTTGGTTGGACCACTGATCCCAATGACGTGACAAACTTGCTCAATGGTAGTTTCATCCTTACCGATGAAGAGACAGTTTTCTATGCTGTCTATCAACACTCCACCACCGTTGGTGCTGCCAAGGGCAACCGCGAAGGTGCTACATACGAAAAAGTGACCAGCTCCGACGACATCACCGATGGTAATTATCTGATTGTTAATGAAGAAGAACAAGTGGCTTTTAATGGTGGTTTAGAGTCTCTGGACGCTGCTCACAATACTATTGTTGTTTCTATTGATGAAGATGTGATTGCCTCTTCTGAAGCAATTGACGCAGCTATTTTTACAATTGATGTTACCAACGGAACCTTAAAGTCGGCTAGTGGTAAGTATATTGGCGTCTCAAGCAACAGCAATGGTTTGAACCAAACAGATCTTGCTGGTACTTATACTAATAGCTTCGATATTGACAATAATGGCAATGCCGTTATCTCTGCTGTCTTTGAAGGAAGTACAATGTCTTTAAGGTTCAATTCTACAAATAATGAAAATAATTACAGATTCCGTTATTACAAGAATGCAGGTCAACAACCCATCCAACTCTATAAATACACTGAAGGTGGTGTGCCTACGCCTACACCTGTTACCACCACGGCTCGTTATACCCGCGTGTTCCTTGCAAATCCTACTGCCAATGTCTCTATCGTTGGCCCTTCCATCATCCCGAATGGCATAACGCTGAATATGGGTGAAAATGAGCTGTCCAATAATCTGAGTGCAGCTAACTTCATTATCGAAGACGGTGCCCAATATATTGGTAACTCGGTTGCAGCCACGGTACAAAAGAACATCGAGGCTTGCACTTATAGCCAAGACAACAACGCTGGCTATAAACTCATTGCTTCCCCCATTTACGACAATCTTACCGCTGCCAATGTCAATGGTCTGCTTACTAGTTATTATGACCTTTACAAGTTCGATAATACCCATGAACGCGAATGGATTAATTATAAGGCTGGTGCTTACACCATCGATCCTGAAGTCGGTTACCTTTATGCCAGTGGTAGCAATACAATTATTGAGTTTGCTGGAGACTTGAACGAAGCGCCTTCATCTGATGTATATGATGTCACCGTGGCTCATAAAGGTTTCAACCTGATTGGTAATCCGTTGCCTTACAATGTCGCTGTTGTTGATGAAGAATTCAATCTTGTTGATTACCAAGTGTTAACCTCTGATGGTGGCGCATTTGAAGCTTCAAGCAATGACATTGCACCTTGCAATGCCATTCTTGTTCAAACAGCAAATGACAATGAGACTGTCTATTTCCTTGATCCTTCCTTATTAGAGGAAAGCAAGGCAGTCAACATCAAACTTGTTGAGAACGCCAAGCAAGTTGACAATGTTCGTGTTCGCATTGGTGAAGGTCGTGGTATGAACAAGTTCTATCTCAACAATAACATCAGCCATGTCTACTTCCAACAAGGCAACGAGGAAATGGCTATTGTCCGCAGCGCCGCTGAGGCCGAACTGCCCGTCAGCTTCCGCGCCAGCGAAAACGGCACCTACACCCTCGCCGTCGAGGCCGAGAACATCGACATGAACTACCTCCACCTCATCGATAACATGACCGGCATGGACGTCGACCTGCTCCAAACCCCGAGCTACACCTTCGAAGCCAACACCAACGACTATGCGAACCGCTTCAAGCTGGTGTTTGCCGCCAACGGCACTGACGAGGCTGACGAATCCAGCTTCGCCTTCTTCAGCAACGGCAACCTCATCGTCAACAACGAAGGCAACGCCACCCTGCAGGTGATCGACATCAACGGCCGCATCCTCAGCAGCGAGACCATCAGCGGCAGCTGCAGCAAGGCCATCAACGCCACAACGGGCGTCTACATGCTCCGCCTCATCAACGGCGAGAACGTGAAGGTCCAAAAGGTGGTGGTGAGATAACTATGGCCCATGGCCTATGGCTTATGGCTGTTTTTACCGAGTGGTAAGTACCACGAAAAAAGCAGCCATAAGCCAAGAGCCAAATGGCCTTCAACCGAGCCTTAGGCACACGCAGGCCATTGGCTATAGGCCATAAGCCATAATCCAACAACAATTCAACAATTCAACGATCAACAAATAAACAACAACATAAGCAATGAAGAAACTTGTAATGACAATCGCCATCGTATTGAGCATGTGCGCAACGGCTTTCGCACAGGATGTGGAAGTGTACGAAGAGAGAGGTCTCTTCGGCATGGGAAAAGAATCCAGCATTTTTGGTGCAAAAGCAGGAGAAGATGCCTTGTTGCTTCCCGGCCACGGCGAGACTGATGACCAGGATGCCGACGGACCCTTGGGCACAGGTATCGCCCTGCTGACCACCCTCGGCGCCGCCTACTTGGTGGCCAAGAAGCGCAAAGAGGATTAAAAAGCATAGCATCTCAAGTAGTTGAGCAAGATTAGTTTACGTATTAGACGCGAGACTACGGGACTTTTTGACTATGACCATTGACAATGATTATGACCGCTTCCACGGGGATGCTGAAGTTTCAGCCCTTGGTTGAAGCGGTCATTGTCATAGTCACAAGTCATCGTCCCGAAGTCTAATTTTGAACAGTTACTTAATTATCAAAGAAGGGTCAGTGGTTTCGGCTGCTGGCCTTTTTTTTGTCCAGACATTTGCGAAACTCCAAGGATTATCCCTATCTTTGCATTTCCAAACATTACGATAATCATAAAAATGGGATAATATGATACTTGTAAAACAAGCAGGGGTCTACGTCAACATCTTGAATTGCAGGCTCAAGAAGTACCTGGCAGAGGTGTTCAAGAAGAACGGGGTGAACCTGACGGCAGAGCAGTACCTCGTCATGGACACGTTGTGGAACGAGGGCACGCTCACCCAGCAGGCCATCGCCTTCATCATCCAGAAGGACAAGAACTCGGTGACACAGTTCATCGACAACTTGGAGAAGAAGGGCTTGGTCGCCCGCTCGGTGGCGAAGGACGACCGCCGCGTGAACAACATCGTGGTCACTGCCGAGGGCATGGCGCTCAAGGACTCCACCAAGCAACTGGCCATCGACACGATGAACAAGGCATTGGAGGGCATCCCTGAGGATGACGTGCAGACGTTTGTCACCGTGTTGAAGAAGGTCTGCGGCAACATCAGCGACTTCGGGAAGCAGACGGAGCCTTGGTAAATCTAGCCTCCCATGTCATTCCTGCAGAGGTCTGTAACAACATGAAGAACACGTCAAACCAGCCTCCCATGTCATTCCAGCGCGGGCAAGTGCGTAGGCGGGAAATGCTCTGCATTCGACGTAGTCAATCTATGGGAGGCGGACCAAAGAAGATAACAACCATGAATGACGGCATCAGAAAGCATAGATTCCATGCCCTCGCGCAATCCAGCGCAGGAATGACATGCTTTCTGCTGCCTGTTTCAACCTGAAGAACACGTCAAATCAGCCTCCCATGTCATTCCAGCGTGGGCAAGTGCGTAGGCGGGAATCTATGGGAGGCGGCACAAAGAAGAAAAAAATAAAAGATTCAACAAATGAAAACCTATTGGGTCTATATGATGCAAAGTGCCAACGGCAAAGCCTTATACACGGGAGTTACCAATGACCTCGATAGGCGTGTTAGAGAGCACAAGGAAGGTAGTGGATCTGCATTTACGGCAAAATACAAATGCCATAAATTGGTATACTATGAAGATTTTGGTTTGATAGATCAGGCCATAGTAAGGGAGAAAGAAATCAAAATGCTATCAAGAGCGGAAAAAGAAAGACTGATAGATACTATCAACCCTGAAAGGAAGGATTTGTTCGAGGTGTAGGTAATCAGCCATCCTTCCATGTCATTCCTGCAGAGGCCTGTCTCAACCTGAAGAACACGTCAAAACCAGCCTCCCATGTCATTCCAGCGGGGACAAGTGCGTAGGCGGGAATCTATGGGAGGCGGTTCAAAGAAGATAACAACCATTAAATGACGGCCCCAACAGCTATAGATCCCATGCCTTTGCCCACCAGCCCACGCGGGGATGACATAGCTGTTGGAGCCTGTTTCTGCCCAGCGCAGGAATGACATGCTTTCTGCTGCCTGTTTCAACCTGAAGAACACGTCAAATCAGCCTCCCATGTCATTCCTGCGGGGGCATGTGCGTAGGCGGGAATCTATGGGAGGCGGCA
>JAFWRA010000139.1 GCA_017508895.1 Bacteroidales bacterium | reverse complement strand
TAGGTTTCAGTGAGTCGTCGGTCATCATCGCTTCGTAGGTGATGATGAAGCGGCTTTGGTCGATGACCTTGTACTCATCAATGTTGATGGGATTCTGCGCAAGCGCCAAGCGCGGAATGGCGAGCGTCAGCAGCAAAAGGAAATACAGTTTTTTATTCATGGTGATTTGTTTTAAGTAAGTGTTCAAAATTAAACTGCAATATCTTTTGACTTCGGGACACGGGACTGTCATTGCGAAGAATGAAGCAACGGGACTTCGAGACAAGCCCATGTCCCGCAGTCTCGCGTCTCGCCGTCTCGCGTCAAATAAGACGCACGAAAACGCCGTTTTGTGACATGACGCAAAACTATCGCATTTGTCAAGCGGTTAAATGGCCAGTCCAAACAATTTTGGATTCTAAAAACTGTAATATTTTGGAAATGAATAAGCTGAAATCTCACTCATTCCAAACTTTTTCTGGAAAAAGTCCAACATAAATTTCTCATTGAATAAACTTTTCCTTTTTAAAACATTAATTATCATCAATTTATCACGAATTATTCATTAATTCCAATTTTTGAAAAATTGACTTTGTCGAAATCTACGATTCGGCGGAGCCAATCTTCGATTTCGTGTTCAATTAGCTTCGCTAAAATGCTTTGCATTCGATGAAATCAATCTCCGATTTCATGGCAATTCGTGTAAAAATCAAGGAATTAATTGAAATCCCACCATTTCCTCTGCAAAGCATCGCGTGGCTGGACAACCGATGAGGACAATGGCTAAAAAAGCGCAAAGTATGGTTTTCAGTAGGTTTCGCATAGTTTCAAGTAAGACATCCGAATAAACAAAGCAATGTTTTGCGCAGACAAAATTACTAAAACTATCCGATAAACGGTCTGATGATTTCAGCAAGGTCATCATTACCCGTTTTTTTCTTGATGGCGATGCGTGCTTTACTTACTGTGTTTTCGCGCAGGTCGAGGATGTAGGCGATTTCCTTCACGCGGAATGAGAAAAATGACAGCAAACAGATGGCACGTTCAGTGTCAGTCAATTCGGCATGGTTGACTTCAAAGTGACTTAAAGCATTGGGATACACCGCATTGAACTCTGTTATGAGACGGTCATAGAGATTGTCGTTGCGTTCTTTGTAAATCGTCTGCATACGTAGTCTCAGGGCCTCGATGGATAGACGTTCTTTGTCGTCGTAGTTCTTTTGTAATTGCTGTTTCTCCTGACTCAGTTGCAGGTTTTTCACTTCGTTTTCCTTTTGGTGGCGGTAGGCGAAGAATACCACGGCCATCAGCACAATCATCAAGGCGGCAATGAGTAGGTAGAGTCGCATTCGTTTTAGTTGTTGTTCGCTTTGAAGTTGCTGGATTTCAATTTGTTTTTTGTGCACATCGGTCGCTTCGGCCACGTCTTTCCCGATGAATTCAAATTCCCAAGTTTTGTCGAAATAGAGGTCTGCATAACGTCGGGCGTTTTCGATGTCGGCCGTGGCCAAATAGGATAGCAGCAGATATTTGTAGGTTTGCGCCGCCACCAAGTCATCTTCTTCCAACCCAATGGCTTGTTGGCCGAAATACAGCGCGGAGTCGTATTGTTGCAGCTCATAATAGCCATCGCAGAGGCTTTGGCTGAGTTGTGCCTTGAAACTGAACGCCATAGGTGCGTCAATGGAGTCACTGAGGACTTCCAATCCCTTACGACTAGTCGCTACCGCCTTGCGAAGCAGTTGTCGCCGCTCTTCTTCCGAATCATATTGCTCGTAATCGATGAGGGTCATGTAATAGAGGTTGGTGGCCACATAATAATAAGCACCTTCCGCCACATCGTTGACAGCCTCGGCAAAACACAACCCACGGTCGTAATACATCAGGCAAGTGTCGTATTCACCAAGTTCCAAGTAATTGTTTCCCAACGAGAAAGATGTTCTGATACGCTTGCGTTTCAGGTCGTGATCGGCGAAGAATTGGTCGGCCAATTTCGCGTAATGGATAGACTCTTCCACAAATCCTGTGCTGGCGTAAAGGCTACTTAGTCCCATTTGGATTTGGCTTCTCAGCGAACCGATTTTATACTGTTCGTCGGCCTCTTTTTCCGAGCATTGCAATAGGCGCGGGTCAAGGTGCTGGCAGTCTTCGATACATTGCAAGGCTTTGAGCATCAGTTCTGTACATTCCTTCTCGTTTTGGGTTTCCAATCCCATGGTAACGCCCATTCGCCTGCTTTGGTTGAAATACGTGAGGGCCTCGAAATATTCGTCGTCATGACGCGAGAAATAAGCCGCTGCAACATTTAGTAGTGAATCAGCTTCTGCGTTGCTGAAATCCATCTGAAGGATGGTTTGCGCCTTCAGCAGGCAGAAATGCGCCTTTTCTTTTTCTGACAATTTTTCAACAACCAAAGTGTCAAGGATTTGCATTGCGCTATCAGGATGGTTGTAGTAAAAGCACTCAACTTGATAGAGCTGGTCTTCTTCGGGTGTTGGAATATGGTGCTGCTGGCAGGCGGAGAAACCCGATAGTAATGCAACAAGAATGCTTAATTTTTTGAAAATCCGTTTCATGGCGCAAATATAAGGAAATAATCCTTACTCCTTAATCCACTTCCCAGTCTCCACCACTTTCCTCTCTGTCATTACCTTCCAAACATAAACGCCCTCAGCCCACTCCTTAGCATCAATTGCCGTCACGTTCTCCGTGAGGGCTTGGCTGCGGATGAGCTTCCCATTTGTATCATATACCTCCACTTGCGCATCCTGTAATCCCGTGCGGATGTTCAACACATCCTTCCCTGGATTGGGATAGGCGATGGCCACCTTCAGGCCATTGTCATGCGCCTCGTCGATGCCCTCAAAAGCCTCGGCGGGAAATTTAGTTATCGTAGTCCAGTGTTGGTCGATGTAGTCGAGGTTTTTGGATTGATAGACAAGTAATAAACCGCCGTCTCTTGTAGCCAAAATGCTCGTAGCGGTACTATGGATGTGCTCCCCCTCATGGTCGTAATACAACGTTGATATTGTGTCGAAATCTGGACTTAAACGCTCTATCATCATCCATGAATCGAGATTGCTCCAAAAGCCAATGTTCAACGTGTAGGCAAAGCAAAGGCTGTTGTCATCAAACAATTCGATGCCACTTGGCCAATCCAAATCATCAGAAGTGCGAGTAATGTATTGCAACGAAGGAATGTAGGGCTCCGTTCCGTCAATATCGTCGTCCAACTCGTAAAGCCTCACATCATAATCTGTGGCTTTCGCGGGGTTGTTTGACGCTAATTCAACGGCAAAATAAGATGTATTGTGCCGACTCCTTTTCACCTTGATTCCTTGCATCAGGTCATCAAATTGTGAAAGCGGATCGATTTTCTTGTAAGGCCTCACCTTTAGCAGATTGAGGTTATTGTCAAGATAAACAACATGGTAATAGTTTCCATCATCGACAAAACGGAACGGACAATACAACATATAACCCGTTTCCGATTTGAACAGCAATTCCCTTCCCAAAAAATGAAGACAACTGCCACCGCTACCCATATAGGGAAGCTCAAATCCCTGTTGGCCAAGGATATTCCCTTCAAAATCCATACGAAATGCGAACAAGGAATCGGGGCCATGCGGGTCGGTTGGATACCTGCTGTATGTCTTCATATAGACACCAACTATTATGTCATCATCAACGACAGGAGGAACCATCACCAATGCACCACATTGTTCGAGCGGAACGTCTTCCCATTGTTGGTCACGGTATTCCGAGGTGTCAATTTTGATATGGTGTTCGTATGCCTCCACAATATTCAGTTGATTGTCAAGTTTATACAAACCAAAGATACCATCATCAGGCGGATTGTCATAGTTTAGAAAGTAATTGAACGAGGTGTAATCATGGTCGGGAGTGTAAGAGGCCATCATATACAATTCACCTTTTTTGTTTTCAATGATGTGCGGGTGTCCTCCATAGTAGGCTGGTTTGAAATAAAGGTTTTCCGCCAATTCCGTTCCGTCTGCCGCAAACATTTTCAAAGCGGGATGTGGCGCATAAAAATCGCCCCAACCACACTTGTAATATTGATTTGTAGAAACAACGATGTTACCCAAGGAAGTTTCGTATGGTTTGACCAAATCAAATTCCTCGTCATCGGAAAAATGCCATTCGTAGGACTGCTCCCACTCCTGCCCAAAGGCATTGCCCCAGAAAAGCAGCGCGAGGGCGAATGTAACAATAAATCTGGTTTTCATTTTCATATTTTATTGATTTATAATTTGTTATTCTTTCATCCATTTTCCAGTCTCCGCTTCTTTTCCATTTTCAACCACTTTCCAAAGATATGTTCCCGAAGGCCAACTTTCAGCATTTATCGCGGTAATTTCGCCAGTAATCTCTTGCTTATAAATGAGTTTACCCGTCAAATCATAGATTTCAACATGGGCATCCTTCAACCCTGTGCGGATATTCAGCAGATCCTTCCCAGGATTAGGATAGGCGATGGCCACCTTCAGGCCGTTGTCGTGGGCTTCATCAATGCCCACAAAAGCCTCGGGAGGGAACTTGGTAACACAACTCCAGCGTTGGTTGGTTTGGTCGAGGTTCTTGGCTCCATAAACGATGATACAACCTCCGTCTCTCGTCGCTGTGATTGACGACATAAAACTGCGAACGCGCTCGCCCTCATGGTCATAATATAGCGTACGAATGGTGTCGAAGTGGGCATAAAGGTGCTCTATTATCATCCACGAATCGGTGGAATTGGTGACGGTGTTCAATGTGTAGCCATAATAGATTGTCCAGTCGATGGGACAAACATCGACACCCAAGGATGGCGTTCGATCCATGCGATTGAATTGGTATCTCTGCAAATGATGCAACATGTTCAGGTAACCCGACTTGCCGTCTCTGCCATCGTCGTATTCATAGAGCGCGCAACTTGAGATGCCCGATGACGATTGGCTCGCATCATAGTATTCTGTTGAAACCAGATTGGTACCCCAGGGAGTCCGCACTACCGACATGTCATAAAAGCTGCTATGTGGCTGGTTATAGTGCCGAAAAGCCTTTACTTTGATGGGATTGAAGTTGTGGTCGAGATATAAGGCATAGCCTTCGCTTTCAAAATCGGTTTCTTCCTTGCCTGATAGGTATAAATTGTTTGACAAATCAAAGAAAATGAAACCATTGCCATTTCTGACCATGTGATGGGTACGAAGGAACAATGTCCTTGACAAACTGCTGCTTGTGCTTTTCATACGATAACCCACCTTATCGAGGACTTGACCTTGATAATCCATACGGAAAAAAAACATGCTGTCGTTTGCATAGTGTCCCATGCTGTACCGTTTCACATATGCACCTACAATGGCGTTGTCATCCTGCAAGGCTGAGAACAGGAATAAGCTTCCGCTGTAATCGTTGGGCATGGCCTGCCAATCGTGGTTATCGCGCAACTCAAAGGTGTCGATGGGCATTCTGGTCTCAAAACTATTCGTAATGTCAAGATGATTGTCCAATTTGTATAGACCTAAAATGGCATAATCGTGCTGTTCTTCATAGTTTCTGTGGTAGTTGAAATAGGTGAAGTCATGGTCGGGCGTATATGTTGCTAGAAGAAAGAGGGTGTCGTTTTTCTCAAATACATAGGGAATGTTGCTGGTATAAAAACCTGGTTTGAAGTAAGATTGTTGTTCGCAATACGGTATTTGGGCGGGTTTGATGATGGCCACTCCTGGTTGCAAGGAATAGAAATCACCCACGCCACTCTTATAGGCCATGGTGGAAGCGACAGCGATGTTGCCATTGTTCATTTCGCTGGCTTCACTATAAGAGAAAACACAAGTGTCGGAATAGGCATATTCGTGAGTATGCTCCCACTCCTGTCCATAGGTTTTTGCCCCTAAAATCAAGGCTAACATCACTAAAATTTGGACTTTTGTATTCATGGTGTTGAAGTTTTTGTTTGACACCAACAAAAGTATATAAAAAAACCGCCAAAAAACCAAGATTTCAGCCAAATCCATATTTTTGTCAAAAATATAGATTGAAAATCAGATGATTACAAAATTGAAATCCATATTTTTTTGGCATCAATTCCTCCAAAAACTTCGCGAAACCAGCATAATCAGCGAGAAGAGTTCAACCCTGCCGAGGAGCATGAAGAGCATGAGCAGCCATTTGGCGACTTGTGGGAAGAGGACATACGAGCCTCCTGGTCCCACCTGACCCAGACCCGTACCGACATTGCTCAGTGTGGCTACCGAAGCACCAAGGGCGGTCTCAATGTCGATGCCCAAGGCCAACAAAATGATGGCACCGATGAGGAAGACCAGGAAATAGACAAATATGAAAGTGATGTGCTTATAGACACCGCTGGTGGAGATGGCTTTTCCGTTCACTTTCACGGGCAACACGGCATTGGGATGGATGATGCGCTTTAGTTCGAGCACCGAGTTCTTAACAAAGATAAGGTGACGGAAAATCTTGACACCACCCGAAGTGGAACCCGAACAAGCACCGATGAACATCAGCAGGAAGAGAATGACCCAAAGGAAGATAGGCCAAGTCATGTAGTCGCTGACAAAGAAGCCGGTAGTGGTGAAGGCCGAGATGACGCTGAAGAACGACTCACGGAAAGAAGAGCCGAAGCTCTTGTGGCAACCAAAGAACAACACCAACCCAATGGCTATGCCCAAAAATACGGTATAGAGCAAGAAAGTCCTAAACTCTTGGTTTTTCAAGATAGTGAACGAACGCCAACTCAAGGAAAGAAGCAGCAGGGAGAAGTTGCAGCCCGACAATACCATAAAGACGGTAATCACAACCTGCGAATAGTTAGAGAACGCTCCGATGTTGGCCGTTCGGGTGGAGAAGCCGCCCGAACTGATGGTGCTCAACGAGTGACAAAGGGCATCATAGAAGTCCATGTCGCCTCGATAGAGCAAAAGTGTTTCCAATAGCGTGAAAAACAGATAGATAAACCAAATACGCCTCACGGTGTGCATGATGCGCGGGTGTAGTTTGTCGTAGGTGATGCCGTTGATTTCGGAGACGAAGAGTTGCATGCCGCTCATGCCGAGGTAGGGCAGGATGGCCAACGAAAAGACGATAATAGCCAGACCACCGATCCATTGCGTCATGCTGCGCCAAAGGAGGATGTCTTTTGGGATGGCCTCGATGCGGGTGAAAATGGTGGCTCCAGTGGTCGTGAAGCCCGACAAAGCCTCAAAAAAGCCGTCGGTGAAGTTGGGCACACTCTTGCTTAACAAGAAAGGCATGGCTCCGAATAAGGACAACACAAGCCATGAGATGCAAACGATGAACACACCGTCGCGCGAAGTGGTCTTGTCGTCTTTGTGGCTGTTGGTGGCGATAAGTAGGATGAAACCAGTCAACAAGGTGATAAGGGCCGAGAAAGGTATACTGAAGGCATAGAGCCCGTGGTGGAAATAGGTCACGGGGAGCACCGCCAGCATGAAGAGGCCTTCGATGAGCAGCAGTTGGCCTTCGATGCGGAGGACTAAAGGATGGTTTATTTTAGTTTTCCACTTCATCGGTTAATGGAACAGTCGTTCAACAGCTGGGATGCCGGTAGGCAAGGCCAGCACCACCACTTGGTCGTCAGTCTCAATTTGGAAATCGTCGGTGGCGATGAAGCTCTCACCGTCGCGTGTGATACCACAAATGATGGCATCAGTGGGCATGGCCAGTTGTCCGATGGGCTTGCGTGTGACCGCTGATCCAGCCCTCACCTCGAACTCCACGATGTCGGCATCGATGCCGCTGAGGCTCTTTAGTGTGGAGACTTTGGCGCCGAGGGTGTATTTCACCATGTAGCTGGCAGCGATGAGTTTCTTGTTGATGATGGAGTCAATGCCGATGTTCTGCGAGATGTCGATGTAGTCGATGTTCTCGACGAGGGCGATGGTCTTTTTCACGCCGAACGACTTGGCTTGGAGACAGGTCAGTATGTTGGTCTCGGTGTTGTCGCTGACGGCGATGAAGGCATCCATATCCTTGATGCCTTCGTCCTCAAGTAAGTCGAGGTTGCGGGCGTCGGCATTGACCACCAAGGCCTCTGAGAGGTAGTTGGTTAGGTCCATGCAACGCTCTTTGTTGATTTCCAAAATCTTGATGTTCAAGTCTTTCTCAAGACGTTTGGCAGTGATGCGTCCCACACGTCCGCCGCCCACAATCATCACATTGTGGACATTGATCTGTTTCTTGCCGCTCAGTTTGATGATGTCCTTGATGGCGTGAGGCTTGGTGACCACATACACCATATCTGCTACTTGGAAGACCTCGTCGCCTTGCGGCACAAAAGTGTTTTGTCGGCGATGGATGGCAGCGATACGGAACTCAATATGCTCATATTGGTTGATAACCTCATCGACAGTCTTGCCGAGGATTTCGGCTTCAGGTTCAAGCTTTACCATGAAGAGCTGCAAGTTGCCGCCTGCAAAATCATAAGTTTCTGATGAGGCATTCTTCTTCAGTAGGGAGATAATCTCTTGAGCAGCAATGTCTTCTGGTGAAAGCAGACCGTCGATGCCTAGGTCCTGGTACATGCGCCATACCTCGGGGCTGAGGTTCTCCATCGTGTTGACACGCGCGATGACTTTTTTAGCTCCTAGTTTTTTGGCGATGATGCCTGTCAGCAGGTTGATGTGCTCGTCGTGGAGTACGGCAATCAAGAGGTCGGCCTTTTTTACGTTGGCGCGTTGCAAAACTGCAGTCGAAGTGGAGTCACCTGTGATGGTCATCAGGTCGCTGTGCGACTCCATCATTTTCAGCAGTTCCTCGTGCGGATCCACGATGGTGATGTTATGGTTGCTGCGCACCAAGGCTTCAGCCAGGTGCATGCCTACTTCTCCGTCTCCAGCAATAACTATATTCATGGTTTACAATATTTCAAAATTGCAAATGTATAGATTTTTTCGAAATCCCTACCAAATATCCGACCAAGTAACCGAAATTACGTGGTTGGTGGATTTTTCGTTTTCCTTGAAAACATTGGCCAAGCCAAAGGTGTAGCGCACTTCGATGAACCAGTAACTCAGCGCTGCCGTGAGGCCATAGTCAAGGCGGTTAAAGCTACCCAATTCCCAAGGGGTGATGTATTGCTGTTTCTTTCGGCCTTTCACTTCCTTCACTTCCTTGCCACCTATACATAAGCCAATTTGGGGCCCGATACGCAACCGAGGAATCATCGATTCGTCTTCGTCATCTTCATTCCACTTGCGAAGATAGATGTTGAGCAACAGCGGAACATTGATGTAGTGCGATTTCTCCAAATAGCGGATGCTGTTGTTACTTTCATCCAAACCTTTCTTTGAACTTGTGCCTTGTCGAGAATAAATCACATCTATCTCTCCGCCGATGATGGACCGCTCAGGGATGAGCGCAATGCGCACTCCTCCAGTAAAATCGGTGCGGAAGGTAGTGCTATCGTTACCGCTGATCTTCATGGTGGAGAAGGTCGGGCCAAGCATTAAGCCGCCACCGAGATGTTGGGCTATCAACGAACCCATACCGATGAGCAAAAAGAGGAGTAGGATAAGCAGTTTTTTCTCTTTCATAAGAATGCAAAAATACGCCAATTTTCGGAAATGGGATTCTTTTTCTCAAAAGAATGCAAGAAAAACATATTTTTGCGTAATTTTTCAAACATAATAGTCATGACAAAAAGAACAATTATCGGAATTTTGTTTGCTTTTTTCTTTGCTACGATACAGTTAAATGCACAGGATTTGGTGCATTACAAGCAGATTGTCAAGGAATTGAGCTCTTCGAAATACCAAGGCCGCGGTTATGCCAAAGACGGTGCCAACAAGGCTGGAAAATACCTTGAAAAAGAATTTGTCAAGGCTGGTGTTGATGAGGTGATTTGCCAGCCCTTCACGTTGGATATCAATACCTTCTCAGGCAAGATGAAGATGTGGGCCGATGGAAAGAAACTTAAGCCTGGACATGATTTCTCCATGCGTGAATACTCACCTGGCATCTATGGTACATTCCCTGTGTATCACGTTGATACGTTGAACTTCGATGCTGAAAAGATGATGGCCGACTTAGCCAAGCCCGAGTATGTCAACTGTCTCGTTGCTTGTGAGTTCTGGTTCACTTATCAGCATGGCGATGTTTTTAAGCCGCTGCAAAAAAAGGAAGCCCCCAATGCTGGATTTCTCTATATTTGGCCGTCGCCCATCAAGTTCTTTAAGGCCTATGGTCATCGAGTGGTCGACAAACCCATTATCTGGGTAACGCCCGAAGCCATTGATGGCGTGAAAAACATCCGTGTGAAAGTGGACAACAAATTCCTGAAGGACTACGAGTGCTTTAACGTCATCGCCAAGGTGGAAGGTCGCCGACACGACAGCTGTTATGTCTTCACGGCGCATTACGACCATTTGGGCAACCTTGGTCGTCGTGTGTATTACGCTGGCGCCAACGACAACGCCTCGGGCACGGCCGCCATCGTCACTTTGGCCGCCTATTATGCCAAGAACAAACCCGAATACGACATGTATTTCATTGCCTTTTCGGGCGAAGATGCTAACCTTCGCGGTTCGGAATATTTCGCTAAGAATCCCATCGTGCCCTTGGAGCAGATCAAGTACCTCTTCAACATCGATATGATTGGCGACAACAACCCGGTGCAATATTGTGAGGCCAGCGATGAAGGTTTGCGCGGATTCGCTTTGTTTGAGCAAATCAATAATGAGAAACACTACTTCAAAGCCTTAAATCGTGGCGAGTTGGCCGCCAATAGCGACCATTATTCTTTTGCAACCCGCCATGTGCCTTGCATTTTCTTGGAGAACCGAGAAGGCGATGCTTTTAAGTATTACCACACCATTTACGATACTTACGAAAACGCCATTTTCGACAGTTACGAACCGGTTTTTAATCTGGTGCGCGATTTTGTTGAACAATACCATTGACGCATGAACCCCATAGCCCTCCGATTACTCAACCAGCAGCTCATCAGCCCGCAGTTTGACAAGCCCGAAGAAGTTGTCAAACACATGGGTGCCATGCAGGCGCAGGAATACCGCCTGATGCGCTGGGCTGTGGCGATGCGGACCAAAAAACCCTCGGCCAAAGCCTTTAAGAAGGCCTTCGACAGTGGGCTGATCATTCGTCTTCACCTGATGCGTGGCACTTGGCAACTCGTGTCGGCCGAGGACTATTGGCCCTTGCTCGAACTCTGTTCGGCGAAGGCACTGGCGGTCATCAAGGGATGGATGAGTAGTAACAAGATTACCATTCCTGAAGAGGAGGTAAAACGCATCAGGGAACTCCTTGTCCAGACCGCTGCCGACAAGGGTAGCGTCACCAAGGAAGACTTCGTTCAGGCATTGGCGGAGAAAGACATCTACATGGACGACCATCGCCTGTCGTACCACATCCGCTATGCCGAGTTGTCGGGGACGCTTTGCAGCGGCGACTTGTTGCCAATGAAGGCGACCTATGCCCTCACCGCCGATAAGGTAAATACCCGTGTCAAGATGGACCGCGACGAAACCTTGGCGATGCTCGCGCGGAAATATTTCCAAAGCCGCCAACCTGCCACATTGGAGGATTTTGTGTGGTGGTCGGGGTTGAATATCAACGATTGCAGGCGGGGAATTGAGATTTTAGGGGATTACCTGTATGTTGAGACGCACGGCCGTGCGTCTCAACGCAGGGATTTTTATTTTACGGATGATTGCCGCACCCGTGGTTTCCGCAAAGGCAAATATCTCTTGATTCCGCCTTACGACGAATACCTCATCGGCTACAAGAGCCGCGACATCGTCCTCTCGCCTGACTATAGCCACAAGGCGCACAACAACAGCGGCATCTTCCAGCCTATCATCGCCCACGATGGCGTGATTTGTGGTAACTGGACGCCTTTCAAGGATGAACTGCAAGCAACGTTTTTCATGGGTGAGCATGAGGCTGACCTCCAAGAGGAATGGCAACGATATAAGACTTACCAACTAAAATGAAATGAATATGAAAGAAAAACCTTCGTCCGGCACCAAACAGTTCCTGTTGACGCTTCTCGCGACAACCTTCTCCATCATACTCACCTTTGGCACCTCAGCCATCATCGATAGACGCCACAAAGAGGCGGCCAAGAAAGAAATGGTCATGATGATCATCTATGACTTTGATAAAACCATCGAACAGGCGCAAGAAGCCGAATCCGCAATTCATCAGGCAAAAGAAGTGGAATTAGAGGTCGCGCGTCACCCTGAGTATTACGACAGTCTGCGTTTCTATATCATGCCAGCCGTTACGGTTGCCTCTGAGGAGTTTTCTGAAACGACAGAAAACATTTTCTCTTCTAATATCGAGACGTTCAACACCCTCGGCAATGTCAATTTTGTCCACGAGGTCTCTTCTTTTTACAGCCAGCGTCGTTCTTACCAACAAGTATTGGATGAATTGAAAAAGAAGGTGCTCGAATCGGGATACGCTCAATACATAGAAAGCTTCCTTGACATCGGTTTTCCAACGTATTATTACACCAGTTACTCGTTTTTGAAGTCCTTCCAGGCAACACGCAACCGTTGTATGCAGATGATGAAAGTAAGCGAAGAGGAACTGAAAGAATTCAGCAACCAACGCTTGGTGAATGAAGATCATAGCGAAGATCCTGGAAGCACTAATGAACAGATGCTAATGGAGTTGTTTGAGGAAGAGGAAATTCTCAAACAGGCCATAGAGAAGCTTACACAGAAACATTAAACACCCAAAGATGACTATTAGATTAGAACACCCAAAAGACTATCGAGAGGTAGAGAACCTCACGCGCGAGGCGTTTTGGAACGTCTATCGCCCAGGATGCTTGGAGCATTATGTGCTCAACCAATACAGAACCAACCCCGATTTCATCCCGGAACTTGACTTTGTGATGGAGGAAGACGGTAAGATCATAGGTCACATCATGTTCTCGAAAGCCGAGCTTTTCTTAGACGACGGCACCAAGAAACCTTCGTGGACCTTCGGCCCCATCAGCATCCACCCCGACTACAAACGCAAAGGCTATGGGTTGAAGCTTTTGAATTATGCATTGGATAAAGCGCGTGAAATAGGCGTCGGTTTCCTCTGCATGGAAGGCAATATCGGCTTTTATAAGCACGCAGGCTTTGACCTCGCCAGCAAATTCAAGATCCATTATCACGACGAGCCGCGCGATGCCGAAGTGCCTTATTTCCTTGCCCAAGAACTCATCCCTGGCTGGCTTCAGAAGGAAGGCATTACCGAGGCCACCTACTGTCCGCCAAAGGGCTATTTTGTCGCGGATGAGAACCCAGCAGCGTTTGAGGCATACGAATCCACTTTCCCGAAAAAGGAAAAACTCCGTTTGCCAGGACAGTTAGGATACGAGGGATAGCTATGGAATGGTTATTAGCTGTGTGCCATTTGATTTTTGCAATTTTGAATTTTATAAACAGATAAACCTATGGAAATGAAGTTTTGTCAGAGCTGCGGAATGCCGCTCACCCAAGAGATTCTCGGCACCAATGCCGACGGAAGCAAGAACGAAGACTACTGCATGTATTGCTATAAAGACGGCAAGTTTACGCAGGACTGCACCATGGACGAGATGATCGAGTTCTGCTCGCAGTTTGTCGACGAGGTCAACAAGAACATGCCCAAACCCATGACCAAGGATGAATATAAGGGCATGATGCGTCAGTTTTTCCCGACGCTCAAGCGTTGGAAACAGTGAATTCATGGCGAAACGGACGGCATTAATTATCGGCGCAGGCATCTCGGGACTTACCACGGCTGTCTATCTGCAACGTTCAGGCGTCCAGACGCTAGTCTTGGAGAAAGCCGCAGGTCCAGGAGGAGTCTCCACCAGCTGGAAGCGCAAAGGCTACACTTTCGAGGGTGGCATCCACTGGCTCATCGGAGCCAAGAAGGAAATCCCTTTGCATCAGGTTTGGTTGGAAACGGGTGCATTGCAGGAAAACAACCCTGTCTTTTTCAAAGATCCTATCTATACCTTGGTGGACGAAAAAGGTAGCATGCCGCTATTTCGCGACTTGCATGGGCTGGAAGTCACTGGCTTTAGGGACAAGCTTGCCTTGTGGCGTCTCCGTTTCCACTTGGCCTGTTTCAAGGGTTTCCATCAGCCTATCGGAGATTTAAGGGGCCTGAAAGTCCGAAACCCCAAGCCGTTTTCTGTTTGGGAATATGTCAAGATGCTGCCTGCCGTTCTCGTCACGCCATTTTTGATGGCCCAGTCGGCGCGAGCCTATGCCAAATGGTTCAAGAATCCACGGATAAGGGCACTTTTGGCCGCCGTCGTGGAGCCTGACATCAATGCGTTGTCCTTCATCTACACCCTCGGCACCTTTCATGTGGGCGACAGCGGCTATCCCAAGGGTGGTTCCCTGCGCATGGCACAAAACATGATAGATACATTCTTGAATTGTGGTGGAATAATCCGATACCAGACCACAGCAACGGAGGTTTTCCTTGAAGGGAAACAGTGGTCGGTTCGTACCAAGGACGAGATGTTTACGGCAGATGTCGTAGTCATTTCAGCGGATGCCCGAAGCGCCATCGACACGCTTTTCAAGGAGCCGTTACAAGACAGCTGGGCTAAAAAGATGCGGTCGGGGCTTCGGACGACCCAATGCATGTTTCTCGGTATCGGAATTAATACCGATTTGTCCTCATGGCCTCGTTCTATGCAGATTGTGCTGCCTCATCCTCTGCAAGCTGCTGGGCGCACCTATCAAACGATTGTCGTGAACAACTATGCCACCGAGGAAGACTATGCTCCCGAAGGTTGCAGTGTCATCACTTGTCTGCTTCACGGCCCCACCTACGGTTATTGGAAAGCGGCCAAGGAAGACGGCAGCTATGCAGCAAAGAAAAAAGAGGTGATGGCAGACTTCATCGAAGCCATCAGCGAGGTGATTCCCGAAATCAAGAATGCCGTGGCTGTGACCGACATGGCCACACCCCTCACCTATGAGCGTTATTGCAGCACCTTCGAAGGAAGTTATATGACGGACTGGCCGCCTTTCCGACGCTTGTACCATGCGCCCGTTCGTTACCGCGAAGGCCTTTACTTCACGGGGCAACGGACGGCCTATTCCGGCGGACTTCCCCCAGCAGCACAAAGCGGTCGCATCACAGCACAGACTGTATGCAAAGACCTTGGCGTGGAGTTCGTTGGAGTATAATTCAGCATGGAAAAGATGAAGCGTCTGAAAAAATTTCACTCCTGAAGTCACCTTTTGCCATCCAGACTTGTTATAAGGGCGAACTGGTTCAAGAAAACAGAAGTCTAACACTTAAAACGATAAGAAAAATGGATAGCACTTATTTAATTCTAGATGAACTCATCGGTATGTTACCCATCATTTTATGCGGGTGTGTACTCCCCATCATGGTT
>JAFWRA010000138.1 GCA_017508895.1 Bacteroidales bacterium | reverse complement strand
CCGAAGCCGCACAACCCACATAGAGATAGCCGTCTTCAAGCACAATGAAATCGGCAAAAGAATCGTTTTGGGTATAGCCGCCGTAGCATCGGTTATCCAACAAATTGCCTTCAGCATCTAATTTGGCCACCACCCCGAACATAATAGTCGGATACTGGTTGCAACTATAGAGAGAGCCGTATTGTTGCGGGTCGCCGTTAATCAATACCGTATAGGAGCCATCTTCCATTTCCTTGATTTTGCTGACCAATTCATTGTCTTCGGTCCCCAAGGTAACTTCCCACTGCAGGTTGCCGAGGCTGTCCAACTTGAAAACCCAGGCATCCCATGAACCATAATGATGGCTGATGTCGCCACCATTCCATGCTACGGTATGACCGCCGACACATCCTCCGTCACTTGTTGCGGTAACTCTCGGTGGATACCATGAAGTGTACGCTGGGTTCCCTATGACACGCTTCCAAAGCACATTGAACTGTTCATCTATCTTTACGATACATGTATTGGCTTCATCACCAACAGGGTCTGTCCCAATCAAATAGAAATGGTTGGGATTTGTCTTGGATTGAGACATTTGGGATATAGTGTTCATTTCCACACACGATTGGTCAACCAGTTCCCCAGCTTCATTCAGTTTGATAATCCAACCGTTTCGTTGGCCAGTGTGTTCGCATTCAACGGAGAAGCCTCCGTCATTGTCAATGTTTCCTCCAGCCAAATAACCATCTGGAGTTTTGATGATGCAATAGGGATAATCATCGCCCATGCTGCCATAGCCCCATTGCCAGTCGAAACGCACTTGGGCTTGCATCGTCACCCCTCCCGACATCAGCAGGAGCGCAAGCAGGATGTAAAGTCTAATGTTTTTCATCGTTTCGTGATTTTGTTCGTGTAAACTTTTCCCTCCGCATCCGCGATGCGCAATAAATAAACCCCTTGCAGCAAGTCCATAACGGGGACTTCATTCGTCCCCCGCACCGTCTTCACCAACTGCCCGAGGGCATTATAAACTTGTACTTCAGCAGGCCGAACGCCTTCGATGCGAACCGTCTCGGATGCTGGATTGGGGTATAAAGAAACCCAATTCTGTTGCTGTTTCCTTTCTTGAACAGACACATTGTCAATATAACAAGTCTCAAAAACTTGATTTGCAAACATTTGCTCACCATCTTTGTATTCACACAACAGATGACTCCTGCACATTTCAGAGTAGTCTTTTAGAATTCCTATCGGAAGATAAGAGGGAAAACAGCCTTCCTGAAAGACCCAGCTGCTGAAACAATCTGTCAGATGTATCACCTTTTTCCCATCTTCATAAGTCACATTGTAAACAATCGCATAACTGTCGCCATATTCATCAGTGTAATAGAAATTGTCGCCTACCGTCAGCGACATGTCGCAAATCAGCACCTTATCTTCAAGTATGGGATTGTATCGGTAAAGTCTTCCTGTGTTGGTGTCTTCGGTGAAATAGAAGTCCTCGTACTCATAATTGTAACCATATTGTCCATGCGGAAATCCCTTAATATACTGGGTTCCATTGATATTGACGGTGTCTGCACTCCGTATCGTCAGATAGAATGTATGGCAGTAATCAATCATTTCCATATAAACATTCAGTCGTGTGGAGTCGGCTGCAAAATAGGATTGATACCCTTGCGCCTGCATAGTGCCGCAAATGAGCGTCGCGGCAAGAATAAACAAATACTTTTTCATGGCTGTTTCGTTTTAAGTGTTAGACATTTGTTTTCGCTTTCGCAAAACTATAACAAAAAAACACTAAAAAATCAACCTCCAAGTCCAAATACAGATTTTTGTCGGTTTCAAAATTGCAATACTTTATAAAACAGTGTATTACAAAAATTCAAATACAGATTTTTGTTTAGACCAACAGGTCGGAAACGGGGCTTTTTCCCACTTTTTTGATGAGGTCGGAACGGTATTTCATCACCGTGTTTTCTTTCAATCCGAGCAAATCAGCCTCCTCCTTGATACGGAAGTGGAGAAAATTCAAAAGGAGGATATTCCGTTCCGTTTCGCCCAATTCGGGATGCTCTGCCTTCAGTCTTGCTACGGCTTGGGGATAGGTTTCGTCCAAGGTTTCGAGGATGCACTGCAATTTGTTCTTGTTGTTGGATTGGTAGATGTCCGCTACACGTTGCAACAGCATTTCCCGTGTGAGCTGTGTGGCCTGTTCCACCTTCGTTTGCAGTTCGCGTTCCGCCTCGTCGTGCCGTTGTGCAGCCTCGCTCAATCGTTGCGAAGCTTCGTTCAATTGCCGTTGCGCCTCGGCCTCCTGGATTGCCAAGCGTTTCCTGTGTCTGCATCGCATCAGTATGACAACGACCACTGCCAACACTCCAACCAAAGGCAACGCTATGGCAAGTGTCGTTTTAATTGCCTTTTTTTGTTGGCGGATTGCAGCGATTTCCTGCTTCTCTCGCAAATAGTTCTGGAATATCTCGTTGAGCCGCGAGTTTTGTATTTGATTATCAACTGCATCAACATCCTCGTCTACTAGAAATCGAGCATATTGGTTGGCTTTCATTGTGTCATTCTCATGTATGGCGATTTCGTACAAGTCTTGTGCTGTAGCTGCTGCTCTAACAGGGTCTTTTTCAAAAACAGGCTCCAGATATACTTTTGCAGAATCATATTGTCTAATATCATAATAAATGTGGCCAATGGTCTGGCATCTAACCGTCCTTTCCACCTCGTTTGGTGCTTGAGCCAACACGCTT
>JAFWRA010000137.1 GCA_017508895.1 Bacteroidales bacterium | reverse complement strand
TCATTACGATGAACTTCCACCTTTCCGTCATAGCCTGAACAACTACGGTGTCTATGGACTCTTTATCCAACGCCAGTTTCCCAAAGATCTCTCGTATGGTATGAAAACCTTGCAGGTGAGCGATGCCTCGATTATTGCCGTTGAGCCAGGACAGATTGGCGGCTTGGAGGACAACGGCGAGCGCATCTCGTTGAGCGGATGGGTGCTTTTGTGGTCGCCCGAACTGCTGCACGGCTCCGAACTGGAGCACCAGATAGAACGCTATCAGTATTTCTCTTATTTCTTCACTGGCTCTTTGCGGATGGAGCCTGACGAATGGCTCAGCATCACACAATTGCTTTCCCAAATGCGGCAAGAGTTGATAACTCACGACGACTCGCCATCGCTCAGAAATATCTTGTTGGGCTACCTGCACCTGATACTGGAATACTGCAACCGCATCTACTTGCGTCAACTCTCCGAGGAAGATAATGGCAACAGCGACTTGCTGAAACGCTTTCACGACCTGCTGCAACAGTATTTCCGTGAGAATCGGCAGCTTTCACAAGGCCTACCTACCGTTGCCTATTGCGCCTCAGAGTTGGCTTATTCGCCGCGATATTTCGGCGACATCGTCCACAAGGCCACTGGCGGAACGGCCATCGGCTACATCCACAACTATGTCATCAACCAGGCCAAAAGCCTACTGATGAACGGCCACAACATCAGCGAGACTTCTCGAATCCTCGGCTTCGATTTTCCCCATCATTTCACTCGCCTTTTCAAAAAGATGACTGGTCTCACGCCCAGCGAATATTTGGGGAAATAGTTTGATTATTAGTTTATCCCTTCTTGATTTCCCTAATCACCCTCGTCGGACTCCCCGCCACGACCATATTGTCAGGCACGTCTTTGGTTACTACGCTTCCCGCTGCCACGATGGCGTTCTCGCCGATGGTGACGCCCGCCAATACTGTGACATTAGCCCCAAGCCAAGCATTGCGCTTTACGACGATGGGTTTGGTGAGCAGGGAATGGCGCGTTTCGGGGTTTTCAGGATGGTATTCCGTGGCCAACACACAATGCGGCCCAATGAAAACGTCGTCCTCAATGGTGATGCTACCCAAGGCGAGGAAAGTGCAGCCAAAGTTGACGAAACAGTCGCGCCCGAAGGTGGTCTTATTGCCATAGTTGATATGGAACGGCGTGAAAATGCGGAGGGTCTCGTCGATTTCGGAGCCTGTGATTTGCCGCATATAGTCGCGCACTTCGGCTTCAGTATGGTAGCCCGTGTTCATCTCCGCTGCGAGGCGCATCGTGCGCTGTACATCAGCATAGAGGTCGTCACTGCCGACATAGTCTTTTCCTGTGGGGGTGTTGTTCATAAGTGATTCACTTATAATATTTTACCTAATAAAATTAGTGTATCTCACCACTTCCTTTTCGGGCAATCCATTGCGCTCGCGCTCGGCGGCGATGGCGCGGATGAGGAAGGCCATATTGCGACCCAAAATGCGCATAATCTGCACACCTTCTTCGTCTTTCATCACATCTTCAGGCGTGTGGCCGTGCACCATGTTCCAATAGCGACTGCTTACGATAGGCATCTCGCTGATGGTGAAATACTTGTTGAGTCGGTCGAAAGCGGCTGTGGTGCCGCCGCGTCGTGCCGAGACGACGGCCGCGCCCACTTTCATACGTTTGTCGAATGGGGTGCTGAAAAACAGACGGTCGAGCAGGTTGGTGAGCGTTCCGTTGGGGCCAGCGTAATACACCGGCGAGCCGACCACAAGGCCATCGGCCTGCTCAAATTTGGGTGCCACTTCGTTCACCATGTCGTTGAACACGCAATGCCCCAACTCGGCGCATTTGCCGCAAGCGATGCAGCCACGGATGTCCTTGTTGCCAATGTGGATGATTTCGGTCTCTATGCCGTTCTTTTGTAGTTCTTCCGCCACAATGCTTAAGGCGGTGAAGGTGCAGCCGTTAGTGTGTGGGCTGCCGTTGATGAGTAGTGCTTTCATTTGTAATTATTTTACTGCAAAAGTACAAAAAAAGTCGCCTCTATATTATTTAATTCTCTTTCACCCGTTTGCCCGTCATGTGCTCGACACGCATATCGAGGATGGCGGCTCGGTGACCGTTCTTTTGGATGTCTCCGTCCATGTCGTAACCCTCGGGAAAATATTTGCCGCCTATCAGTCGCAGTTTCGACAGGTGTTCCTCTGCATCTTTAACGACCGTAATCTTTCCGAAACAAACCACGCTTCGCACATGGTACCACCAATCGCCAGGCTCTTGCACGGGCTTGTCGATCACGGTGAAACAAGCCTTGTCGCAAGTTTTCAGGGCATCCATCTTGTGGCATTCCAAAGCACAGTGGAAACAGATGTGCCCGTCGGCATACACGAAATTGATTGGGATGGTGTAGGGATATCCGCCGTCGCCAACGACGGAGAGGAAACCGCGATAGGCCTCCTTCAGAATAGCTTCGCACTCCTCGTCAGGAAGTTGCTGCTTGAATCGGCGCATGGGTCTGAATTCCATTATGATATGATTTTATGTCCGACTATGAGAATAATCCATTTCATGGTTGCAAAACTACAAAAAAACGCACAAACTATTCCTCTTCCTTGGCATTAGGCACCGCAAAAACAACCGTCAGCACGCCGATGGCACCGACGATAGGTACAATGATGCGAGCCACCGAGCCTTTAGGGATAAAAACAATAGTGGAAAGCAGCACCATCGCCACCATGATGCCACAAGCACCGGCTTTTTGCGCTAAGGTCATTCCGCCGCGACGACGATAACTGCGGATGTAAGTCCCTAACCACGACTGCAATAGCCATTCTTGCAAGCGTGGAGAGGAACGATAGAAAAGCCACGAGGCCAACAGGAGGAAAGGCGTGGTGGGCAATCCCGGCACCACCACACCTAAGGCGCCAAGTCCCACACAAATAAAGCCTAAAACTATGTAAATTATACGTTTCACTTGATTGCCTTGGGTTATTTCAGCACCTTCAAAGCCTGCTTTCGTGTAGCCATTCCCTCCGTCAGTTTCGTGATATGGTCGACCAAAAACTCCAGCGACTCCTCGGGGGTACGGTCGGTGTGGAGCGTGGTGAAGTCTTCGAACAGCGACTCGGGCGTGCAGAAATACGACACCTGCCAGCCGTTGTAAACCTGTTTGGGTCCTCGATACACGCGCTCGATGGCTCCCGTGACGACCCGACACTGCTGCATCAGCTTGCCTATAGCCGCATCGGCTTGGCCTTTTTTCACGCCAAGCAAGGCACGCACCTCCTTGATGGTGATGCTGCCTTGCTTTTCGAGATACTCCATAATGCGCTCGCCGTTCTTGTCGGGCGTTGTCGTGGTTCGGCGGACATTCATCAGTTCGCGGTAGAATGGGACCATCGCGAAGGCGGCTTTCCCTCCGCAGAGGAACTTCCCGTAGGCGATGCCACCGTTTTGGAGGCAGTCGATCTTCCAGTCCCACGGTCCGAGCGAGTCCTCTTCGCCGTCAAACCAAAACCCAGGCTGGGTGAGTTCCTTGATGGAATAGCCCGGGATGGCACTGGTGAAAAACGGAACGATGCCTAGCTCGCAAATGGCTCGTTCCATTGTTTCTGGACTGGAAATTTGAAGGTCGGTCATACCCCAATCACGCCTTATTGAACTTCTCCTTGCCTTGCTTGCAGCGCGGGCATTTCCAGTCGTCGGGAAGGTCTTCGAAAGCCACGCCATCGTGCTCAGCGGGGTCATAGACATAACCGCAGATGGAGCAGATGTACTTACCAGAGGCCTCTTTCTTTGTAAAGTTCACTTCGGCAAGGGTGGTCGGGTAGGGGTGGTCGAGGTCCATCACGTGCTTGGCTTCCAAGTTCTCATAGCCTTGTGGCGAATGCGTGGAGAGATAGATAGTGGGGTTGTTGCGCACAAACTCGCGCACACGGTCCAAGGTCTCGCGGGCTGCGGAAAGGTCGTCGTACACCACAGAAAGTTTGTTCTCATAAAGAGCCTCGTCCACGTATGTGATGTCGCCTTGGAACATATAGTACAGACCTTCGTTCTCGGCGATGACAAGACTGTTGCCGTTGGTGTGTCCTTTGGCCTTGATGAGCCACACGCCGTCACAGATTTTCTGGCTGTCGGGGAAGTTGTGATATGCCCCATCGGTGAAGGTCACTGGTACCAGGTTGGGTAAGCCCTGCAACTCGGCAGCCTGCATTTCGTCGACATTCACATAGATCTTCGCATTCGGGAACGAACGGAGCTCGCCTGAATGGTCAGCGTGCTTATGCGTGAGCAGGATTTTGGTCACTTGTTCGGGCTTGTAGCCTAATGCGGCCAAGACATCCATATAGTTGCAGATGTCCTTGCCGGTGAAAGCAAGTGAGTTCTCATCGGGGTTTTCCTCTGGTGTGCCAGCAGGAAGACCAGTATCCACCAAAATCACCTCCGAGCCCATGTCAATTACATAGTTCTGCAAGCTGCCGCGATAGCGGATGTTGCGGTCGAACTTATCGGGTCCTTCCTCGCCACCAAAGGCAAAGGGCTGGGTATAGAACCCGTCTTTTCTGAATTTTACTGCTTTGATGTCCATAAACATAAATATTTAGCGAAAGTGCAAAGATAAGAATAATAGTTAAAACTGCAATCTAGGCATCCGCTACTTTATCAATTTGTTTTAATCATTCATTTACAGCGAACTACTCGACAACAAACGACAACAAACGACTGCTGTCGACTACAAACGTTTGTTCAACGGCTTTGTCTTGACGGATGTTGTTTCTTTGCACTATGATGTAAAAAGAAATAGGTATGGCAAAGAAAACAACAAAAGACAAAACACAAGAGGTGGTTGCAAACTGCAACCAGTTTGAAAAGGTGGTCGCAAATTGCGACCGGTTCGAAAAGGCGGTCACAAAACGTGATAACCTTGAGAAAAACGAAATGGTTCCAAGCCAATATGACATAGAGCAGCTTATACTAACTATTAGAGGAAAACAGGTGTTGATTGACAGGGATTTAGCTGCAATTTATGGTGTTGAAACCAAACGATTGAATGAACAAGTGAGAAGAAATATTGCGCGATTTCCTGAAAGATACAGATTCCAGTTAACAAAGAAAGAGATGATGGAACTGGTCGCAAATTGCGACCGGTTCAAATCCTTGAAACATTCCACCACCGAACCATTTGTGTTTACGGAATATGGTGTTTCAATGCTACCATCGGTTCTGAATAGTCAAAAAGCTGTTGATATAAGTATCAGAATAATAGATGCCTTCGTCGCCATGCGGAGGTTTATAATGCAGAACGCAGCTGTTTTGATGCGTATAGCGCATCTGGAGAAACACCAAATCGAAACAGACGAAAAAATCGATTTGATTCTTGACAAAATAGAAAAACATCATCCCAAATTGCTCGCAGAGCAAGTTTTCCCTACTGGCTGTGTCTGGGATGCATGGACCTACATCTCCGACCTCGTTCGGAGCGCACGTAAAAGGATTGTCCTAATTGACAACTTCGTTGACGACAGAGTGCTTTCCATGTTCACAAAACGGGCTGATGGAGTGACGGCGACCATCCATACCCGTTATAATGAGCAATTCCTCACCGACCTGAAGAAACATAACACCCAATATCCCAAAATAGCGTTCATCCAGCTTCCTCACCGCAACCATGACCGTTTCCTAATCATAGACGACAAAGTCTATTTGTTGGGTGCCAGCCTGAAGGACATCGGCACAGGCCTTTGTGCCGTCACCGAAATGACCATGGCGCCTGAGGTGATTTTGGGGATGGTGAGGTGAAAATGGATTTTTGTTTTGATGTTATCTTTTTGATACTTTTTTCCCACGAAAACAGTCATCCCGAGCCGCTCAAAGCCAATTGTCTATAAGGATTTGAACTTTTTTGTTCAACATTTTCCAAAGTTTGTCTATCTTTGCCCTCATCAACCCAAAAGAACATACCAACACAGAAGATAACTGATTATATAACATATTGATATAAAGCGTTTTTGCTTTTTATAGTAATTGTTAGACGAAAAACAACACGATGAACTTTGAATCATTAGTCGGACGTATCAATCAGGTGCAAGACATGTTGCAAGCACAAACTGCGCATGCCATAAATCTCGCAGTTACTGCTCGAAACTGGCTAGTGGGGTTTTATATTGTGAAGTTTGAACAGCATGGCGAAGACCGGGCCAAGTACGGCGAGAATCTTCTGAAGAATTTGGCCAAAAGGCTCAATAGACGAGGACTTGGTGAACGTAGATTGTATGAGTTCCGTTTAACTTATATCATATATCCGCAGATTGGTCAGGTGATAGCTGACTATATCGCGAAAAACAACCGGCAAGACATTTTGCGGTTGCCGACCGCAAAATTACAAATAGTTGAAAATCTTGAAGATGGAAATTTGCGGTTGCTGACCGCAAAATCTCATGGAGAATACGTCGGAAGAAGAGATGCGGCAGTACCTTCTGGAAAGCACTACCGAGGCCGACTGGGAGGAATACAGGAAAGAGAAAGACAATAATGAAAGAGAAAAATAATATCTTTGCAGTCAATAACCCAAAAGAACATACCAACACAGAAGATAACTGATTATATAACATATTGATATAAAGCGTTTTTGCTTTTCAAGCGGATGGAAATCTGGACAATTCCCATATGCTGCACAAGAAAGCGGAAATGCTCACGGTGTATCCGTGGGC
>JAFWRA010000136.1 GCA_017508895.1 Bacteroidales bacterium | reverse complement strand
TCGTGGATGATGCCTTCCCACTCGGCAAAGCCGCGCCGCCAGATGCGGATTTTGGTCTCGGGATAGAGCCCGCAGCCTTTGACCCATTGGCCGCAGTAGTTGTTGAGGCGGTTCATGGCGAAGACCTCGTTCTCGGCGATTTCCTTGTCTTTCAGTGCTTTGATAGACTGTTTCAGTTCGTCCGAGAGGGCTTCATCGGCATCGATGCTGAAGATGAGGTCGCAAGTGGCGAGTTCGTCGGCGAGGTTTTTCTGGTCGGAGTAGCCGAGCCAGTCTTGGCTGAAGAACTTCACGCCATAGCGGTCACAGATGGCCTCGGTCGCATCGGTGGAATGCGAGTCAACGACGATGATCTCGTCGGCAATATCCTTAACGGAGTCAAGGCATTGCGCGATTTTCTGTTCTTCGTTGAAGGTGATGATGACGACCGAAATGCTGTTCATGGATGCAAATTTTCCGCAAAATTAGGCTTTTTTTCTTATTTTTGAGGACTATTCTTGAACAATATATTGGATGGAAGAGGTTGCCAATTACGTTCAACAATTGGTTATAGAAGTATAAATCACCAATTTTATCGAATATAATCGATGAAATCTGTATATTTATGTCGAATATAAACGATAAAAAGTATATATTTTTATCGAACATAATCGATAAAGTTGTATCTTTGCAGTCGTATAAAACACAAAAACCATGTTAAGAAAGGATTTGATTAAGGATATTGTAATTGAAAATCAGCGTTTTATTTCATCGGTATGCTTTTTTGAGCGCGACTACGCGTTTGAAGACGCACTGAATTATGTGCTTGTGGGCTTGCGTCGTGCTGGAAAGTCATATTTGTTGTATCAGCGTATCCATCAATTATTGGAAAAAGGCCATCGTATGGAGGAAATCTGTTATTTCAACTTTGAGGATGATCGTTTGGGAATAATGACTTTGGCCGATTTGGACATCATCAAATCTGCTTACGAGGAAATGTTTGATACCCAGCCTGTTTTCTTCTTTGACGAGATTCAGGTTGTTGAAGGTTGGGAGAAGTTCGCGCGGCGGTTGGCCGACCAAAAATACAGGGTTTACATCACCGGAAGCAATGCCAAGATGTTGAGTTCGGAAATTGCGACCACTTTGGGCGGCCGCTATATGATTAAGGACGTGTTTCCACTTTCATTTGCTGAGTATTTGTCTTTTTCGGGCATTAACATGAAGGAAAAGAACGCTTTGCACCTTCATGGGAAAGAGATTGTGAAGTATTTCGAGACTTATTTCCGTTTCGGAGGTTTGCCCGAGGTGATGAATGTGGCCGACAAACGCTCATGGCTCAGCGGATTGTTCAACAAGGTTTTCTTTGGCGATTTGATTGCGCGTTACGACATCCGCAACGACTTTGGTCTGCGCATTTTGGCCAAAAAGTTGGCGGAAAGCGTAAAACAGCCTTCCTCCTACAACCGTTTGGCCAATGTGGTAAGTTCAACTGGCAAAAAGGCTAGCACTGATACAGTCATTGATTATGTGAATTACATGTGCGAATCGTGGTTGCTGCTGCCTTTGGAGAATATCATCGGCAAATTGACCGAACGCAACACCCAACGCAAGTATTATTTCATTGACAATGGCATTCTCAACCTGTTTTTGCCCGACCCAGCGGCCAGCCTTTTGGAGAATATGGTGGCCATTAACTTGATAAGGAAATACAAGAACGAGGTTTGTTTCTACCATAACAGCGTGGAGGTCGATTTCTACTTGCCCGAGCAAAAAAAACTTATTCAAGCCTCTTATTCCCTGCAAGACGAAAGCACTTTCCAACGTGAAACAGAAGCTTTAATCAAAGTTTCCAAGCGTTTGGAAGTGAACGATTTGATGATTATCACCAAAGACGAAGAAACCGTTTTGGAAAAGGACGGCAAGACCATTCAGGTGGTGCCGCTTTGGAAGTGGCTGCTGGGGTAAACATTGGCTCGATTAAGGAAATAGCACAAATGGAAGAGGAAAGGAGAATCTGCAATTTGAATTTTGCTTGAATTTGTAGTCTATCTCTTCGTATTGGTATAAGTTTGAATGATAAAGGCGCGACAATCATGCCGCGCCATCTTTTTCGTATTACTGATGTTTAAGGCTTTTGGGCCGCAAATCCAAAAGAGCTGGTTCATGCAATGCTTGTTACTGAAGATACTCTTTCCACGTGTCAGTGTTGTTATTAATTTTTCGAGAAGGTCGTTTTACTTTATTGTAGTATTCGTGATTTAATGCGTAGAATTCATGTAATCTTTCGAGATAATAAACCTTTGCAAGATTTGATGATGCTGGAACCTTCTTTGTTGCTCCCTCGAACCAATAAGAGAACTCATTTATTTCTAATTTTCTGGTATCATTTTGTATTAGTTCTTCAAGAGTTGTATTTCGGATTTCATCTGTAAGTTCAATCGTTGGTTCAAAATTTATGTTGACATCGATTGTTGCTTGAGGTGCAGGTTTTTCATTTACTACATTATTAGAAAAGTTGTTGTTGGTATTATATTTATTATAGTCGTTACAAGAGGAGAGAACACTCATTCCTATCAATATTATAAAGATTCTTTTCATATTACATAAGGTATTATGGTTAATAATTACATAGGGTTCGATATAATCATACCTATTTCCAAACACAAAAGTACATAATATTTCTGATGGACTAAACTTATTTTTCCAAACTGTGGAAAGTGCAGAAAATATAGTAATACTTACTCCTAAATTTTGTAATATCTTTTTTTCCGAAAATTCCCTATCTTTGCACCCTTAAAAGTGCAATCGATGAACATCGGAATCCCCATCTGGATGTTAGCCTTATCCCTGCTGGCTGGTCTGGCGGCAGCCACATTGTTGTATTTCCGAAACAAGAAACAGCACTATGGCAAAGCATTGACAGTCATTTTGTTTGCATTACGAACCTTGATTGTCGGATTGGTGGTCTTGTTGCTTTTCAACCCGCTGATAAGGCAGAAATTTAGTTCGGTGGAAACACCTACGATTATTCTTGCGCACGACAATTCCTCGTCTGTCGTCCTTTGCAAGGATTCGGCGTTTTACAAAAAGGATTACCTGACCCAATTTGAGCAGTTTAGGAAAGACTTGAACGCTGATTTTCAAGTCGATGAATACCTTTTCGGTGAAGATGTACGCGATTTCGAGCAGCTCGACTTCTCCGACCAACTGACGGATTTATCGTCACTCATAAAGACTTTGGACAGAAGATATTACAAGCGCAATGTGGGTGCGGTGCTGCTCTTCTCCGATGGCATCTACAACCGAGGCTTCGAGCCGGAGTTGGTGGCGGAGAACTTCCCGTTTCCCATCCATACCGTCGTTTTGGGCGACACGGTTTTCTATCCCGATCTCGCTATTCGCAATGTGCATTATAATAAGGTGGTGTCGCTCGGTGCGACATTCCCCGTCCGCGTTACAGTCGCTGCCCGCGACTTGGCAGGCCGCAAGGCCCAACTGACCCTTAAGGAAAGCGGTCGCCTCATTGAGAAGCGCGACATTGAGATCCCGTCCAACCGCTTCTCCAAGGAAATCGACTTCATGCTCGATGCCACCAAGAAAGGCGTGATGGCCATCGACATCGAGGTGAACGGCATTGCCGAGGAGGAACAACTGCTGAACAATGTGCGTCACATCTATGTCGAAGTGCTTGACCAGAAATACAAACTGCTCTGTGTGGCAGCCTCGCCGCATCCCGACTTGGGCGCCTTGCGCAGTGTGCTTAACGACAACTATGAGGTGGACTTCTGCTTTGGCAAGGAGACGCTCCCCGAGTTCAGCAACTATGACTTGGTCATCCTGCATCAGGTGCCTTCGGCACGTATGGATTTCAATGCTTTGAAGACACAGTTGGACAAGAACGTGAAACTCCCCGTCTTCTTTATCGTTGGCAACGACACCGACCGCGATATGTTAAGCAAGTTGCAGAATGTCTTTGCCTTGCATTCTGGCGCGACCAACACCCTGATGGATGTCAAGGCGCACCAAAACACGGCGTTTTCGACCTTTACCTTCGACTCGAAGTCGGAGCAACTCATCGCGAAATACCCGCCTTTGGCCTTGCCACATTTGGAAATCAATACCTTGAAATCGCACGATGACCTGCTGCTTCAAGAAGTGATGGGCATCAAGTCGGGACTGCCATTGTTGAGCTTCGCTAACGACGGGCGTAAGATGGCCTTCCTTTTCGGTACCAACATCTGGCGTTGGAGGCTGTACGAGTATTACCAATCGAAGAACCACGATGTGTTCGACGAGATGTTCTCCAAGTCGCTGAAGTACTTGTTGCTGTCGGCCAATGATGGCTCGGCTATCTATGCCAAGGAGACCTACTACAGCAATGAGCCCGTCATCATCACTGCCGAGCTGCGTAACCCGAACAACGAACTCGTGACTGACCCCGACTTGACCATTCAAATTGAGAACAAGCTGACAGGGGAGACTTATGACTACACTTTCTCGAAACGCGACCACGACTATGAGCTGAACGCAGGCCTTCTGCCTGAGGGCTTGTATACCTATAAGGCGCAAACGCAAATGGGCGAACGCAAGATTAATGTGAATGGCACCTTTAGTGTAGTTGCCATTGGCATTGAAGCACAGCAACTTACTGCCGACATCGACCGGATGCGCACCATAGCTCGCCTGACCAACGGAAACTGCTATACCGCACGCGAGTTGCAACAACTTTTTGCCGACTTGCACAATGATTCGCGCATCACCTCCGTTGAACACCACGAGAGTCGCTTCGAAGACCTGATTCACTCCAAGTGGATATTCTTCGTCCTCATCGTTCTTGCCGCCGTGGAATGGTTGTTGCGGAAGATGTTTGGCAGTTATTGATAGATAAGGAACTACAGATTGCACAGATGAAGCGGATTAAGACAGAAAAATTCAAAGGCACAAGTGCCCAATTTGTACAGATGGTCTGTAAGTTAGAGTCTGAATCTGTACAAATTTGGATGCTAGCATCCTCATAATTTTGATAGGAATCAGTATAATCTGTAAAATCTGTAGTTAAATAAAACGATGAATTTAATTGTTTAATTATTAAAATGTTATAAAATGAAAATCCAAGATCAAGCTGTCGTCACGATGACCTATGTCCTGCGTGAGAACGACGAAAACGGTCCCATCCTTCAGGAGACCACGAAAGAGAATCCTTTTGTCGCCATTTTCGGCATGCACCAACTGTTGCCCAAGTTCGAGGAGAACCTGATGGGCAAGGAGCCCGGCGACCATTATGCCTTCCACCTGACCCCCGAAGAGGGCTACGGTGAGCGTGATGAGGCCTATGTGATGGACCTCGATAAGAGCATGTTCATGAAGAACGATGTGCTGATGGACATGGTGAAAGTAGGTGCCCAGCTGATGATGCAGACCTCCGACGGTCGTCCGATCATGGGCCTTGTCCGCGAGATTGGCGACAAGCACGTGAAGATGGACTTCAATCACGACATGGCGGGCAAGCACCTCCATTTCTCAGGTGAAATCCTTGATGTGCGCGAGTCCACCGATGAAGACTTCGCTCCTGGTGGCTGCAGCGGTTGCGGCGGCGACTGCGATGGCGGTTGTGAAGGGTGCAACTGATAAATTGCGCAAATGGGTAAAAATGCCCATAGTTGCGCAACTTATTGAAAGATTTTCCGCGCAAATGGTGGTTTTTAATGCCGTTTGCGCGGATTATCTTTGGTTATATAGTTTTATTTTCTTTGTCTTAATTGATGGTTTTGGTCTGGTTTTTGTAGCTTTTTCTATTGTTCTAAATGGTATTTGTTATGAAAAAATCTTGTCTGTTCCTTTGCCTTGCTGCACTTTTCTGGTTTTCGAGTTGCATGGATACCAAGTATGTCACGAAGAAATCCACTTTTGATCAGGTAATCACTCAAGTTAGTGATGAGATGTCGCAACAAGGATTCGATCTGTCGGGTTCAAGTTCGGAAACGAAAAATGATCTTGTCGTATTAAGGACATCGCATACAGAAGAAGGCGGTTATGGGACGGAATTGGCTAACAATTTTGTGACCCGCGACACATATCGTTTCACTAATGCTACTGGGCATTCAATAAGTTATACGGTGTCGTATATGTTGAGGGAAACAAAGAAAGGTGAACAATATGTTGATGCCGCCGAGATTGCTGCCTGTGAGGTCAGTGATCCATCAGATTATGAAAAGATGTGTGGTTCTAATTCACCTATTTACCAGGTGAATGACATGGAAAAGAACCTTGCGATTAAAGTGAGAAATGGCAAAAAGACATTTTACCTAGCCTCAGGTTTGACCTTGGGAGGCTTGGTTCTGCTATTGATAGGTGCCATGGCACATTAAAACAAACGGGCTTCATCGTTCACTGATGAAACCCGTTTTTTGCATAATAGAGACGTAGCGCGCTACGTCTCTACCCATTTCATTTGAATTATTTCCTCAGCCCAGCCAACTGCTGCTCAATCACAGCAATCTTGGCTTCGGCATCGGCTTTCTTCTTGCGTTCCTTGTCGACAACGGCGGCAGGAGCACCGCTCACGAAGCGTTCGTTGGAGAGCTTCGCCTCAACACTCTTCAGGAAGCCCTGGGCGTATTTCAGTTCCTCTTCCAGCTTCTTGATTTCGGCCTCCACATCGATGTTGCCGGTAAGCGGCACGAAGAACTCGGTGCTGCCCACGATGAAGCCGAAGGCACCAGCGGGAGCCTCAGCTACATAACTCACTTCGCTCACGTTGCAGAGCTTGGCAATCACGCAATCGAAGTCCTTGTTGGCCGTGCCTTTCACCACAAGTTGGATGGCGTCGCGGAAGGCGATGTTCTTGTCAGAACGCACCTTGCGGACGTTGTTTATGACCTCTTGGGTGAACTCGAACTGCTTCAGGATAGCCTCGTCAACGGCCTGCAACTTGGGCTGCTGAGCGATGATGATGTCATCACCCTCTTTGCGCTCGGCGATGGCGTGCCAGATCTCCTCGGTGATGAACGGCATGAAGGGATGCAGCAAGAGCATCAGGTTCTCGAAGAACTTGATGGTGGCGGCATAGGTCACGGGGTCGATGCCTTGGCCTTGCGGTGCCTTCACCATCTCGAGGTACCACGAGCAGAAGTCGTCCCAAGTGAGCTTGTAGATGCCCATCAAGGCATCGCTCAGGCGGTATTTGTCGATGTTGTCGTTGGTTTCGGCCAGCACTTGGTTGAAGCGGGCCTCGAACCATTTCACGGCCATCTTGGCGGCCTCGGGTTGGGCAGCGTTTTGGTCCACATTCCAGCCTTTCACGAGACGCAAGGCGTTCCAAATCTTGTTGCAGAAGTTACGGCCTTGTTCGCAGAGGGCCTCGTCGAAGAGGATGTCGTTGCCGGCAGGGGCGCTGAGCATCATGCCCATACGCACGCCATCGGCACCGAACTTGTCGATGAG